>CBFGPJ010000192.1:0-6241 GCA_965650615.1 uncultured Fluviicola sp.
TCAAATGTCTTGTTGAAGTTATTGTTTATGGTAATATCTGTGAAACCATAATGATAGGAAGCCTGGATAGACATGAATCGGCTGAATTGATAAACATAACCAAGCGATACGGAAAAATTGAAGCGATTGAATGTGCTGTAATACAGTTTGCTGTTTGTTCTTTTTTGATTTTCCTGGGTGTAATTTTCAATTTCATAACGTTCACCCGGATCCCTGAGTAAATATTCAATTCCAAAACCTGCAGTGATTTTGTGATGCGGCCACAATTGATAGTGAACTTGCGGTAAGAAACTGATATAATTCAGGGTCGTTTTGTTCAAAGTAGTTGTTGTATTGTCCGAATTTGTAGTGTCTCCAATGATTCGTTTGAATGAAATGCGTGAAATAGAATGGTATTCCAAACCGGCACCGATTGTAATTTTCGGAGCTATTTGATAATTATAAGAAATCCCAATACTTTCCCTGAACGTGACCCTGTTTTTTAATTCCTTCATTCCGAATAGCGTATTCACACCAAGATTCATATAGACCTGGTGTCTGCGAATATCGGTTTCTTCCGGCTGAAGCGGATCTTTTGCCGGTAATACAAGAGTACTGTCATGTGCACAGGCCAGTAATGCAGGTCTTAAGGTTAAATCCAGCGGTTCCAAACGGATGATGGAATCGGTTTTAACCGTTTCATTTGATCTCTGTGGTATGACACCTAATGAATTTGAATCCGTTGACAAACGATAATCATCCTGGACTTGGTCCGGATTTGTTGTCGGAGAAAGATTCCGTGCAGTTTTTCCGCCCTGTTTCTTCTGGGTAACCCTTCCAGGTTTTAAAACTACGGTTGTTTTGGTCTTAAGCTTGTCGGAAAGGGATCTGACTGTTGAGGTGTTTTTCGCATGAGTTTGTGTACTTCCTGTAATTTCAGGTATTTCATTGTTCGTGTTTTTAACCTTGCCGGATTGCGAGTTGTAGCCGGTTCCGAAAGCTGAATTAACAGACAATCTTTGTACAACCGTATGCTTATCCGAAACACGTTTTTTACCGGAAGGTTCCCATTTGGTAAAAGCGGTAATCCCCATCAGCAGCACGCAGGCAAAACCAAGCGTGGAAGTGATCCACCAAATAATTAACCGGCGTTTTCGTTTACTTTTTTCAGCATCATACAAGGCAAAAGCATCTTGCATGTAGCTTTCATTGAATTCCAATCCTTCGGGAATCGGATCATGTTCTATGTGATTAAAATCTTCCATCGCTTAATTAATTGATGTCTAACATTTTTCGCAATTTCTTTTTGGCATCCGAATAATGCCACATGCTTGTATTCTCATTAATATCCAGTAAACTGGCAATTTCATGGTGCTTGTAACCGTCTATTGTATAGAGGTTGAATACGTTTTTGGTCATCGGGGGTAATAAATTGGCTTTCTCTTTAATCAATTCGATCTTTTCCCGGATGACAGAGTCCTCTTCTTCGTCCCAGGTTGTTTGGGTGTATTGAGAAATATTTTCCGTAGGTAAAACACGCTCATGCTCACGCTTTTCTTTTTTCAGTTCATTCAGGATCGTATTGATGAGCACACGCTTGGCCCAATAGTCGAAGGGATTGTCGGTGTTGTATTTTTTCAGGTTCAGCAAAATGTTTACAAAACCCAAATTGAAAAAATGGACTGCCTGTTCCTTTCCATTGGAATAGCGATAAGCCGTACCGATAAACCTGGTATAACATTCCTTGTAAAAGAGCTCTTGTGCTCTTCTGTCTTCCTGAATGCAACGTTTTATCAATTCGATTTCCACAGGTGCTGTATTAAAATTTAGTTGTTAAACCGATTGATAAGAATGGCCCGCCAAGTCCGACTTCCGTTAATAAACTCATGCTCTCACTGAAGTTATAGCGCAAGCCGTAACACAATCTGCTTGAAATAGGAAAACCGCGAGAGACATCGAATCCGGAATCATCTGGTAAACCTTCCTGGTTTTCTTCCTTGAATTTGTTGAATTTCAGGTTCACTCCCAATGAAGTGTAGAAATAGGTATTTACCTTTGGACGGTCAACAAAAAAATGGCGTGTATAGACCACCTGGAACCGCAAACGGTGCATGCTGTAAAACAAATCACTGTTGGAAACATCATACGCAGCAGAATTCCCATTCCAAATAGAATCGGTTCGTATACCGGAAGCCTTATAACCATTGTAGATTGCCATGAACCCGATACTGTTTTTTTGATCCCATTTATAATCAAAGCGTAAGAAAAGCGGTTTGATTTTTACATCGGTAACAACAACATCCGTTTGTGAAGATCGAATGTTGTTAACACTGTCGGTAATGTAATAGTTCGTTACTTCCTGATTGGGGCTGTAGAAATAACTTACTAATCCGTATCCTATAGAAAGGTTGAACTTTTTAGCTGGTTTTTCGGCTGTTTGTGCAAAAAGAATTCCGGGCAAAAAGAACCCGGTTAAAAGGATAATTTTCCAAAAGGAAGCCTGTTGTACTATTTTCATATACTTACTCAAAGATGAGGTTTCAGTGAATAAACAATTCCCCAATCAAAAACCTTGGGTCGAAAAGTGATTTTTTTTACAAAAAAATAATTCCACCAAAATTAGGTGGAATTATCGAAAGCAGGAAGTGTGATACGAGCTAGAAGCGGAAATGAAAACCGGCGTTAAGGACCGGACCTCCAATTCCCAGTTCAGCATTGATACCGAAATGCTTGCTGAAAGAATAACGGAGTCCGGCATAGGTTCTCAATGAAACCGGTAAATTGATATTGGATGGGTATTCATCCCGGGAAGTCGTTGTACCATTGATCAGTAATTTTCTTGTTTGATTATTGGTCCCAACGCCTCCACCGAGGTATACGTCTAAATTCGGATTGGAAATAGGGAAGTGATAAGCTATGCGAATCTGGGTTTTAAAGCGATTGATAATATACTCCGCGCTGTTTTGGATTCCTGTGTTATATTCTGTCATTGTACCTGTGGATTTTTTTTGCAGGTAATAGAAATCAATTCCTAAACTGAAAGACGGATTCAGCAAATGATCATAACGGAGCCCGAAAGTTCCCAGGTTAGTAAAATTGTTGAACTCAAATTGATCCTGGTCACTGTTTATTGTGCTCAAAGCCTGAAAATTGAATGTTGCATGAGGACCGTAAGAAAGTTCCAGGTAGTTACTCATTTTTGCAGGAGTTTCCTGCGCGGTTGTAACTTTCGCAGCAAATAAAAGAATTCCGGCAAGGGTGTACGTTTTTCCGATTATTCGTTTCATGATATTTAATTTTAGTTTGTTTTGATTAAAAGACAATTCCTGCTTCAAAAACCTTTGGTTGGAAGGATGAAAAAAAAAGAGTTTTTCAAAAAAAAAAAGCCCGTCCCGGTTAAACAGGAACGGGCCTTCTTATCTGAGCAGGGGTGACTAACAGATACTTATTGCCTGATGAATTTTATTCGTTTGGATGAACCGTTTGCAAAGGACAATTCACAGAAATAAACTCCGGAACTTAGAAAGTCAGTTTCTAATTGATAATTTCCTGTATTTCCCGATGTTTCAAGCAATACGTTTCCATTGAGATCCTTCAGTAAGACCTGTTGTACAGGTTCACTGCTTTGAATAACCAGCTGATTATTCACCGGATTCGGATACAAACGAACCTCTGCATTTTGTTCTTCTAACCCGGCTGTACTATTGTAAATGAAACTCAGATCATCCAGGTACAATTCGTTTGTAACAGACTCATTGGCTGAATTACCGATAAATACCTGGATGGAATCAGGAGCTGTATTATCGGTATAGCTAATCGGGATACTGAAACGGACATAGTTTGAACTTGCCACACCTTCATAAGATGCAGCACCGATCATCTCCTGGGAAGATGAACCGGCATCCCATTTGGTTGAACTGAATTCTAACTGGAACGGACTATTATCGGGTGAGATTAATTTGTACCAGCCAACCAATGAATCCGGACGATGATCAAATGCATGGCCCATTGTCCCGGAGCCACTCATCATATCAACATTTCCAAGCAGGATCATTCCCGGTAAAGTATCCATTTCGCCATCATTGCCGATATCGCTCACACTTGTGATCAGCTTCAAAGCATAAGTCCCGCTGTGGGCCTGGGTTGATTTGATAGCCGTTTCTTCAGCACCGAACATGGTCAGCATATTCATACTTGACCAATATTGCGGATCTTCATAAGTGGTTTGATTGGTCCAGTTTTCAAATCCGCCATTTGGAAAGGATTGAGCGTTTAGTGCATTTACGGCACATGCGAAAGCGATAAATAATACGTGTTTTTTCATAGAATTGCTTTTTGTTTTTCAGACTAAACAATTGTGGATGAAAAAACCTTTGGACAAGGATGAAAAAAATCAAATTTTCAACCAGTAGGAGTGGATGCCCCTACTGGTTTTTTCTTCCGGGTTTCACCCCGCTGTTTTCCGGGTGTATAATTCATCAATTGCTGCTTTCAACAGATAATCCCGCCCGGTAATTTCCTGTTTATCGTGTGAATAGATAGAAATGCTGAGTTCCGAGCAATGTTTTACAGTCAGGTCCGGATGATGATCCATCTGATCGGCGAGCTGAGCAATTTCCAGGACAAATCGTGCCAATTCTGTTTGATTGCGGAAATGAACAACCGCTCTAAATTGATGTGCTATGATGTTCCAATTCATGGTTCAATGTATTTGAAAGGGTTTGTACTGCTGTTTCCAATTGTTCCAGGCGATCGATCACAAAGTATGTTTGCTGCAATTCGCTGGTGCAAAAATCAGTTTGGATGATGGTGTTCAGATCAAAAGGAATATGACTGACTTCTTTGTTTGAAAGACTGGAAATCGATTCGTGAAAAGAAGAAATAATCCCTGCTCCGAAGATCCGGAGTCCTTCTTTTTCGGAAATCAACCCGAATTCGATGGTAAACCAGTATAAACGCTGCAATTCCAGGATCCGTTCCGTATTTCCCTTAAACTGTTTTCCAAGTTTCCCGAACTCATGTACGAAACTCGAATAGTTGGTATTGCAGAGCAACGGAACATGTCCGAAAATATCGTGGAACATATCCGGTTCTTCCAGGTAGTCCAATTTGTCTTTTGAGCGCAACCAGGTTGAAGAGGGAAACTTCTTTTCAGCCAATAGGTCGAAAAATTCTTCCACTTCAATTAATCCGGGTACACAATAGATTTCCCATCCGGTATACTGTTTGAACCAGTAGTTGATACGTTCAAAATTGGGTAATTCATGCGGATTTAAAACGTCACGCATTTTTGCCAATGATTCCAGGTAAGCGGAACAAGCCTTGTGTTCCAGGTTTTTGATCTGCCTTTTGAATAACAAAGACCAAACTTTCAGATCTTCTTTTGTGTACTTCTCAAATTGTTGTTTCATTTTACAAGAAAAACGGGTAAATAAAAAAAGCCCGGCTCAAACGAACCGGGCTTCACAGCTATAAAGTTTACATAACGACTTATTCGGTTCCCAGGTTTAGAAACTGATAATAATAAGCGCAAATATGCATTGGACTATTCATGACACAAATGTAACTAATTGTTTCTTAAATAACAAAAGCAAAAATGTTTTGTTAAATTATTTTGATATCGCTTTAAGAATCCGATCTTCATTTATTAAAACATCTCTAAAAAGCACATGGGGAAATGTAGAGTGCTTTGTTTGTAATTTGAAACCTTCTAAAATTTTCAGAAGCGAATTTGCAGTAATTAGTGATAAATGAATTTCACTGGTAGACAAATCTGAATCACATTCAGAGATAAACTGATCTGAAAAATCCGGAGCAACAAGTAAGGTTTTTACGACCCGATGACCGTGAGATTCAGCTACATGTTTGTATGATTTTATTTGCCTTGAAACACTTGAGAATTTATTGTAACCAGCTTCTTTTTGAGTTTTACATTCAACAATTATAATATCATTATTTCCAACATTAATAAGAATATCCATCGCATCCTTTGTGGTATTGATCTTTTTCTTCAAATCTTCATCAATTGACAAACCTAATTGTGTAAAAATTGATTTGGTAATTTCTTCAAATTTGAGTCCTAGTTCTGCTTCTTTTAATAAAAGGCCAGCCTCCTTAAGTTCATTAAATCGTCTAAATCCAATGTTTTCATAATTTTCAATGAAAATGTTTTCAGAGTCGGTATAAGCATCCAGAATATTAGAAATTCTCTCTCCTCTAGTTTTTATATTTTGATTTGTACAAAATGTGATTAGTTGTTCTT
>CBFGPJ010000193.1:0-6191 GCA_965650615.1 uncultured Fluviicola sp.
GGGAATTTCTTTGCAAAATTGTAATAAGAATGCCAGGAATAAAAGGAGTTTTCATCCATTCCTATTGCCGGTTCGTAAGAGGCAACGCCTAAACTTTTAGATCTGTTCGGGTAGCTATACCCCCACGAATAAGTACCATCCGCATTATTTTCTTCCGCAGACATTTCGACCCATTTATCATTTAAAACAATAGACGTTACACGGGCATTCCCACCGAATTTGATCTCATCCGGTTCAAACAGGCGAACAAAAGATCGCGCAGGTGTAAAGCTTTTCAAATACCCCGCCTGATCGATAATGTATTTGTACATTTCTTTTCCGAAAAGGGCTTTTTTATCTATAGATAATTCCCCTGTACAGGTTTCACAGGCCCCGTAAACAATATCCGGTAAATTTTGGCGGATAAAGTCCACACCAAAACGCTGGATCGGGTTCATGATCAGGATATCTTCATCTTTCTTTTCCTTTTTCTTTGTTTCTTCGATCTTACCCACATTGATCAGGTCAAGTACCACATAACCGTATTCATAAGAGTTACTGGAAGCGATAGCAGGCATAGCACCTATGGAAACCAGGTTATTGTCTATGCCCGGAACGTCCCATATCTGGAATAGACCAGGGTAATCTTCGGCAATATCAACAAAACAAGGGATCATTTCAAAAATATCTGTACCGCCATTGTTTTTAACCTTTGCGTACATATTGAAATACAATTGCTTTAAGTAGGAATTTGAACCTATGCTTGGATCTTTAAAATAAAGGTCCTTCACTTTTTGGTTGGCCTCACTTTTAGTAATTGAAAGTGCATCGATTGGCTGTTCCAGTTTAAAGACAACAATATTGTTCGGAACAAAATTTTCCTCGAATTTCCCGTATTTTTTAAAGTAATTCGGATTGATCAGGTGAATATCCGGATTGTAATTATCTTTTCTGAATTCATTGGAAAGCGCATAAAGTGAATTGGACATATCCCAATTACTCATGTTCATGATCTGCTGGTACTGGAATACATTGATCATTCCTTCGATCTGGAACTGGCGCATTGCGCGTTTATTTTGGACATAACCATAACTGTCAGCTTCGTATGTAATGAGCATCTCACCACCTGAAGGTGTGGTGATGGAAGACAATTTCCACATGGAAGCATTGCCATTTGCAATAGATTGGTCTTGGATAGCGTACGGATATAAGTTGTTCGGAAGGTTCGGATCATTTGCCTTGTAATTTCCCCATCTGTCCACATTCAGGTGATTATACGGATGAGTAAGATCTCCCTCGTTATTGTATTCGAATTCAATCGCGCTTAATCCCATTTCTTTTGAGCTTCCCGAATATGTACGGATTCTCTGCAAAGTCAATTTTCCGTTATCCGTAGAGCTTGGGTTCGAATACGTCTCTTTATTATTTGGCGCTTTCAGGCACAATGAATAATTGTATTCAAAATCTACTACCTGTAACTTCGTAGCATTGATTCCGTTAGTCTGATAATCACTTAAATTATATAACGTGATCTTATCCAGCAACTTAAGTGGTTTACTCTCATCCAGGAAACCGCTTTCACCGCTTACACCATAGCCATCTTTTCTATCTGCTAATGTAAACACGGCAATGTAATTCTTTCCACTAATACTCAACGGATAATACACTTCTCTTTCAGAGTAGGAATAACTCGCAATATCATCCGAATCAAGAGATAAATATCCTTTGTTCAAAATAGCTTTTGGGGATGATCCTCCACTAGGTCCACTGACTGGAAAGCGCCATCTGTAAGGTGAGCCTTCACCGTAATATTTGACGTAATCAAATTTATGGTATGAACCGATGTCATCCAACGTAGGGCCATTATTACTCAAATCAATATAGTCCGGACCAACAATGGAAGTTAACAGATAACTGGAAGCATAAGCCGGAACAGTCGTTGCATCATACATTTGTGCTTTACCCAATGAATTAGCAGTTCCTGCATCACCTGATAAATAAGTAACTTCTCCTTTAGAGTCGTCATAGGTCCTTCCTCCTACATTCGCAATGGAAAAGCTCACTTCAGAACTTGAAAGCGAGTAATTCGGAAGTCCATAGGTATAGACACCACCGCTTGTTGAGATCACTTTAACCGATGAAATATCATTATCGGATTTCACCCCCTGAGTTCTGCTTTCGTTGACAGGTGTACCCGTACTGGAATAATAATGGATTTGCTGTTCATAAGTGTTGGGAACAGTAGACATTTGTAAAGCTGTTTTCGGGTCGAAAACCGTTGCACGCGTTGGTGCCGTACCATTCAAAGGACCGTAAACCGTTCCTCCGGTTGAAAGGTTATGGGTAGTAGTCAGATCCGAGCCTGATTTTGCCAATAAAATATTGGTAGCTTGTTGCTCTCCCAATACTGTATTATAAATTGTTAAATCGTTTGGAGTCAATTCACCGATCGCTTTGAAATAAGTGGTCGGATCGAAAGCCTTACCTGCAGCTACTGCCGGGAAAGTAACCGGAGAACTCCATCTACCTGATTTCATCTCTCCTTGCTGGATTCCGGTAGAATATCCCACTTCAATGGTGATACCCGCGCCCAATAAAACTCCGGCATTGACCCCTTTCATATCGTCATCTATCAGTAGTTCTGATCCCTGGTTTAGTTTTCCGGTAGTCGTTGCATCGTAGTAAGTTCCAATATCCGTGCGGTTTGCACGGAATTGTGCGTTTAGCCCGGAACTGGTCACATGAAAAATATCAAAAGACTGAACAGAGAACGGAAGGTCCCGCATGCGTTGTGAATAATTGAAATCAGCGCCCCGGTCGAAATCCATCACAGCATAGGACCTGGTTTCACTTCCACGCTTGCCTGTATGCAAATAACCGTAAGCAGGTTGGTTGTACAAACTGCTTGTGCCCGCAGCCTTAGTAGAAGATTCATAGGTCTCAAGGATTCCACCGATCTTTGTTTTCAAAGGTCCCAGCTTGAAACCGACATATAAATCACCAAAAAAGGCATTGCTTTCCGAAATACTGTTTGTGCGCAATCTTGGAACCGAAGTAGCTGTGCCAAAAGTAACCGTTGTGCTAGCTCCATAACTTGCACCTGATCCACTTCCCGAATGACCGTCTCTTACCCCTTTTTTTGAATCGGGAACATACGTAGAAGTTATGTAACCCGCGGAAATATTGAAGGACTCATTTTTGGAAATCAAACCACTTCGGGAATTGAAATTCGTGCCATAGGTATAGCTAAAACTCCCATTTACTCCGGTGCTTCCGCTTTTTGGTCCCAGAGCTGCACTAAACCCAAAACTTTTATTGAAACCAACCCCGCCTTTCGTGTCGGAAGAATAACCTAGTCCGAATTTAAAACCGGCATCTACGTTTCCGATCTCATTGCTGTAACTTAGGCTCACAGAAGCCTGCAAACCGATATCGAAGGTTTTCCCCAAACCGACATAGCTGTTTTTATATTTCCCCCAAAGGCCGGTTACCTGGATACTTGGAGTAAGAAAAGTATTCCCTGATCCCAAAGCCAATCCAACAGAAAAGTATCCCCCGGCTTTGAATCCGTCACTGGTTTTATCTTCTTTTATTTTATAGGTTGTAGCAAGCATTTGATCTCCGTTAAATTCATCCGGGATCCCACGCATTTCCCTGCTGATCGTACCTACATCCAAATCCCAGCCTAAACCAACCCAGCTTGCCTCTGTATTCATATTCACATTGGAATTGTAGTTTAGAGTAAGCGGATACCCATCAACATCCATCAATGGAATTGAATAAGAGAAATCCCCGGTAAAGGGATCAACAAGATCGTTCATTGAACCGGGTGTGAAACCTCCGCCACCGCTTGAAACGGTTTTTAGCTTCATCGCATCCTGGTTTGAAATGATCAACGCTGGTTTTGCGACCTGTCGTTTCGGCTGAGAAATGGATTCTTCTCCCGGAACGGAAGCCGACCATTCCAGCATTCGTTCAATCAGCGCACTCTTCTTTACTTTAGCAGAAGAAAGCATCAACTGATCTGTATTGTTTGCCATTCTTTCCTCATTTGCAAAAGAAGAAAAAGGAATGACCTGCAGAACAAAGACGTGAAGTAAGAACCAGCTGATCGTTTTGGTTCTTTTGCTCAATTTTGTAACTAGATGCATAAGACGGTGGTACTATTAATTTTTATATAGAAAACGTAAAACTCTTTTTTGACCGGTTGTAGTGGTGACTTCCAAATGATAAAATTTACCAATGGTCGCTGTACTGATTGATGAAATGGTTAATAAATAACGGTTATCATCAAAACTATATGTTAAGGCGGTAGCACCACCCGAGGTAGTACCATTTAGTAATCCTGAAGCAACCGGGGTATTAGTATCATCAAATACAACATATTGAAGACTCTTACCAGATTCGATACCATATTCTTCATCGAAGGTGAATTTTAATTTCCCTTCTACAGCAGTAGCATACCCTGCGGTATAGTCGCGACCTAACTCATAATGAGAGACCTCGTCAATCGTTTGGTTTGGTGTACAAGCGAACGTGGTATGGACATCTTTAAATCCTTCGCTGGTCCTGTTTGAATTAGCTTTTAAACGGATTCCTCCTGCAGGTTGCGGAAGGGAAACAAGTAGTAATCCATTGGCCTTTACATTCATATTTGTACCCGTCAATTCTATAAGTATCAGTGAAGTGGCAGGTACTATTGCTGAATTAGTAGCTCCCGTAATAGGGTTAGCCCAGATTACCTGGGTTCCAGCAGGGATAGTTACGCTTCCTCCTGACATAGTTGCAAGTACCTTTCTGAATGAAACATATGTTTGAGTGGAGGAAGGTTGTGTATTGACAAAATTATCAACAATGGAAAAATAGTCATTCCGGCTTTGTGTGAAGGCACTTACAACCGGGTTGAACCAGATCCACCCCTTGGTTCCTGCTGACAGAATATTGGAACTGATGGCACTCGAATAAGTTGTGAATGGGTTGAGACTGGTCATTCTGCTTAAAGAGTAAGAATTAGGAGAGAGGTTGTAGTTCGGATGAGTGCTATACCATTCTGCCTGGATACCTACATAAACGGTATAAGCCAACGTAATAGGACTGCCTCCGCTGGATTGTGTACAGGTCAAAGTATAGACACCTGGTGTTACGTTGGAAACGGTAGTAGTTGCATTTCCCGAACCCGTTCCCGTAAAAGAAGTTGGAGTATTCGCATTGTCTGCAACCAATTGATAATTGTAACTTCCGAATTGACTTCCCAGGAAACCAACTATCTTGAATTGAAAGCTGGCTGTTTGAGATGCACAAGTTCTTTCCTGGCTTGTTATCGGTTGCATATAGAAAGCCTTGATCGGTACCTTCTTGATTTTTAAGTACGTTCGGGATGCAGCGTTCATCACCCCACCAAACTTAAATGAATACCCTGCGGTTAATGCGGCTTTATCAAGTACCGTGGTATCTTTGGTAAATATGATCGTGTCGTTGACAAAATTCATATGTGCATAATTATCTGCAGTAACAGTAACAAAACTTCCGCTTACTACGTAATTTTTGATCGTGTATAGCCTATCCCCATTCAGGTAATACCCGTAACGGATATTAGTGGAGGATGTCAGGGTTGTTCCGGCATCCAGGAATCCATAGTATTGCGTTCCCGTGAGCACAGTTGGTTTGATTTTTACAGATCCCTGGGAGTAAGTGTTTACAAACGCATTCACTTCGCACATTCCATTGGCAGCTGTTGCAGGACGGATCATATTATTGTCTGCCACGGTAGCATTGGTACTTGCAAGCAAAGTGACCGCCGGAATCATATCAACTCCATTTTGTTCGTAGATGCGTTTTCCGGTGTTATCAAAAACAGCAATATTGTAGTGATCATAATCAACATCCCCAAAATTAAAGGTGGTCGCACTGACATTTCCCATGTAAAATTTAGTGCTGTCAATATCCGGGTCAAACACGGAATCATTCAAATACTTCAAAACTTTGTTTGGAACGGGAATCGCCTGGTCGGAAATAACATAATTATATGGAGAAACTGCCCAGGAAGGAGGGGTAATAGTTAATTGCACATTTTTCTTCAGTGCGTTGTCATTCCCGGTTAGGGTTAAAGTCCCTTTTCTGCTCAAATCACATGTATTGACCTTGATGGAAAATGCAATCTGAGGTCTGTTACTTGCTGTTGTTGCATCAGATGAATGAAATTGCATTCGGGT
>CBFGPJ010000194.1:0-6185 GCA_965650615.1 uncultured Fluviicola sp.
TTTAACGTCAGCTACGGTATTCATTTTCATGAATGTCCCCATGGTCATTTCGATTTTGGATTTGTTCGGCATGAAGTACAATTCCATTGTGGATCCCTGCATCATAGGAAGTGCCATAGCCATATCAGGATTGTCACTGGAAAAATCCATTGTATATGAGATCTGACCTGTGGTTTGTGCTATAGAAGTTCCAACTACAGCCAAAAATAAAATTGATAATAGTAAATGTTTCATGTTGTTTTTTTTTTGATCCTGTCCCGCACGTGCGGGATCAGGGTGTTTCGTTTTTACAAAAATGGCATAAATCTTTCGACTTATGCCACCATTTGTATATTTCGTGAATTTTTATTTATCTTGAAAGTAGAAGGGATCATCAGTTTCCCCCTTTGGAGGGGGATGAAAGGGGGAGGATATTTCTAAATTTCATTGTTTCTATCCTGAAATAGCCCCGATCAAATCTTTTCCGTTAGCATAAAGGATCAATCCTAGAAGTAGGAAGAACCCTACATATTGGGCATATTCCATAAACTTTTGCCCCGGAGCACGACCTGTGATCATTTCGTATAAGAGGAACATCACGTGTCCGCCATCCAATGCCGGAATAGGAAGCAAGTTCATAATTGCAAGCATCATGGAAAGAAAAGCTGTTAATGTCCAGAATGCCTGCCAATTCCAGGTTGCCGGGAATAATTTTCCGATTGAACCGACACCACCAACCGATTTAGCACCTTTTGCAGTAGCAACATACTTGAATTGTGCCACATTCATGTACATGGTGCGCAATCCTTTTCCGAAGCCGGATGCAAACGCTTCTCCGAAGGAATAGTTTTGTGTGTAAAAAGCACTGGTGTCCGTACTGATTTTTAGGTTTTTGAAATTAACACCCAACAGACCATCCTGTCCGATGAACACATCTTTCTCCAATTCTTTTTCACCGCTTAAAAAAGTGATGTGTGCTTTTTTTCCTTTGCTGTGATACAATTGAGAGGTAATTTGATCATGAAAATCAATATCCTGATCATTGATTTTTAAGATCTGATCTCCTTTTTTCAAACCGATTCTGGCTGCAGCTGATTTCGGTGCCACACTATCCACCTTTGAAATAAAGTATCTGAAGTCGAAAGTTCCTTTCTCAGCACCATTTTCCCACATTTTATTTCCGATATCTTCCGGAAGGACAATGGTTTCAATTTTGCCGTCCTGGTGCTTTACTTTGAAATGACGCATATTGAAGATCAGGATCTCACCACCCAATTGTTGTAATTCATCCAGTTTCTTCCCGTCAACCGTTAATACACGATCACCTTGCTGAAAACCAAACTGTTCCATGTACGGATGAACCGCCATTCCATTGACCATTTTGTCCTGGTCGATCTTTTCTTCTCCCCAAACAGCAAGAACCATAATGTAAAGCGCAAAACAAACGATCACGTTCACGATGATTCCCCCCAACATGATAATCAAACGTTGCCATGCCGGTTTCGATCTGAATTCCCAGGGTTGCGGAGGTTGCGCCAATTGCTCTTTATCCATGGATTCATCCACCATTCCGGCAATTTTCACATAACCGCCCAGGGGAATCCATCCCAGTCCCCATTCCGTTTCTCCGATCTTTTTCTTGAAGACAGAAAAATACGGGTTAAAGAACAAGTAGAACTTCTCCACTTTGGTATTGAACCATTTTGCCGGTAAATAATGCCCGAACTCGTGTAATACAATCAGAAGAGAAAGTGATAAAATCAGCTGAGCTGCGCGAACCCAAAAATCCATAGTTTTTATTTAATGTAGGACAAATATAGTTAATTAGGCAATAGTAAAAAGGCAAGAGGCATTAGTCGTGTGAGCTCACTAATGGCTAATCACTATTGCCTATTTACTAATGGCTATTGCCTGATCTAAGGCTGTACATTCTTTGTGGAATACCCATGGTGCTCAAAGTATTCCAAAATAGCTTCTTTCATGAAAGCCTGTTGTTCTTCTTCACTTAAAGGCGGAAGTTCTTTCAGGAACTCAAAATGCGGCCAGTTGTCCGTATCTCTTCCTTTAAATTCGTAATATCCGTAAGGTTCCAGCAAGGTGCAGATTGCAACGTGCATTAAATCTGTCTTCTCGTGTTTTTTAAATATCTTATATCCGATGCCCAATTCCTCCACTCCGATTAGAAAAAGGATGGCTTGTAAATCCAATCCCGGCCCGAACGTCGGTTCCAATTGCTTGGTGAGGTTTTGGTAACGTAATTCCAATGCGTAATCCATAATTACAAAATTACGTATTTAAAGCGAATGGGGTCTAAGGATATTAAGACTAGTTAATCAATATTCAAATACGGAATTATATATGAAAGTATATTTTTATCTAACGGATAATTTTTGGCCCTTGCGCTGAAAGTGTAGAAAATAAGCTGAATGGAACGAAGACGAACCCATGTTTGAGGCCAGCTGTCATTTTTATTGTAAAGAAAAATGGAAACAGCGTTTCCGAGTTTGGGTGCAGTCAGTGAAATGAAGCGTAATTTTCAAACTTTTGAGTATAGGCCTAGACCTTTTTGGCTCCACCTTTTTATGGCAATGAAAAAAAGGTGGAGAGTATTAGTGGATATATCCTGGCTGTCCTTTTTGGATCCGGTCAAAGATCCAATCGTAACTGTAAACCATGTGAGAATGGACGAAATGCTTGTTCGGCCAGTTGGATGGAGAGCAGACCCGGCCGACATGTCCTGATCGTTGTGTTTCAATTCCCCAAACGGTAGTTTGTGGTGCAACACCATCCTGGTAACATAAGGGATCGGCATCTTTTTCTCCCAGGTTTGAACCGTATTGCCATACTTCTTCAAACTGGTTCCAGTCCAAACCCTTGTATCCGGCATTTTCAGGTGCCAGGAAATACAATTTGCCAAAGACTATTTGATCTCTCAAAGTCTCCAGCATGCCAAGTGTATAGGCATAACCCATGCTATGACAAACAATGTCGATCGTGTCTTTTACCAGGTAACTGTTCGGGGTATTACGGATCTCATTCAAAAACGCTTTTCCTGCCAGTACTCCGCGGGAGTAACGATAATCAAACCCTTCCGGATTGGAGTTGAGGTTCAGGCGTTTGTATTTTTTATTTGAAAGACGTGAACTCACTGATCGAAGGTAACTCCATCCAAATCCGAGTTTTGAATGATGATTGGATGTTCTTACCGGGAAACTTCCATCGAGGTAGAAACTGGTATCCGGATTTAATCGCCTGATAAACCGATCATCTATTTTGAACCAGTAATTGGTGCGATCATTCAGATACACTTCATTCCGGCTTTCGTCTTTGTCGTATTTCGGACCGCGGTATCCGTTTATAAAAACCAGGTATCGATTTGCTTTCGGCTGCTCTTTTCGGATAATCTGTTTACTCAGTTCATCTCCGGTAAATCCAAAAACGTGTTGGAAAGCCGGATTTTCTCTTGGTCCACCGGCGTTATCGTGATAAAAATAGGAAACCACACGATAGGTATTGTTTTTTATAGCAATCTCTTTTTGGTTGTATAGCAGCAGGTTTATTCCCGAAGATCTGAAGGTTAGTTTATCCTGAAAAGAGGTGAAATTCAGGACCAGCCCGCCGGTGTAACTATGCCATTTTCCATTCCGTTTGATATAAATCACTGTTTGCGGTTCGGAAGGATAAACACAATCGAAAACGAATTTGTTCCCCTGCAATTTTTTGGTAAACCGGTTTTTGGTATTGTAACTTCTTCCGATCAGCAAAATCTGACGCATAAATGTAGTATCGCTCAGGGTACATTTTTTGGAGGATTTCACCGTGTCAACCAAAACAACCCGATTCAGGCTAAATGGAGCATAGGTTTTTGAGCCGGTAATTGAACCATCTTCATTTTCCTCCCAGAAATAATAATAAACCAAACTTATTTTAGTTTGGAATCTCGGCCGGCGGATTGCTTCATTCTGACCGGATACGGAGAGAACGGATAAGCAGAAAATCGTAAAAATTACCACGAAGCGCTTCATTTTGTAAATATATTAACTTTTGGTAAGAGTCGAGACTATGAGAGGCAAGAGTCAAGACAAGCAGCGATAAAGTTTGATGAATTAACGCAATTATTTCAGTCCTGACTCTTTTGCTCTTGTCTCATGACTCTTTTTCAATTTTCAATTTTACATTTTCAATTAAAGAATTATTTTTGCGGATAATATAAAAAACAACAGAAATGGGAAGAGCATTTGAATATCGCAGAGCAGCTAAAGAGAAACGTTGGGGCAAAATGTCTAAATTATTTCCGAAACTAGGAAAGGCAATCACTATGGCAGCAAAAGAAGGCGGACAGGATCCGGCTACGAATGCAAAACTGCGAACGGCTATTCAGAATGCGAAGGCAGAAAACATGCCGAAAGACAATATCGATGCCGCAATTAAAAGAGTAGCTCAAAAGGATGTTGCCTCTTTCACCCAGGTTGATTATGAAGGAAAAGGGCCTCACGGAGTATTGGTATACGTGGAATGTGCAACCGACAATCCAACGCGTACTGTTGCTAACGTGAAATCCTATTTTAATAAAGCGGGTGGTGGAGTTGTTCCAAACGGACAGCTGGAATTCATGTTCAACCGCAAATCTGTTTTCGAATTGGAAAATACAGGATCAATTGACCCGGAAGAACTGGAATTGGAATTGATCGATGCAGGATGCGAAGAAATCGAAGTGACAGATGATCGTATTTTCATTTACGGTGATTACACAGCATTCGGAACAATCGGTTCTGCTTTGGAAGAGCGCGGAATTGCGGTCTTGAAATCAAACCTGGAGCGTTTCCCGACAACACCGGTTGAATTCACAGAAGAACAATTGGCTGACATCGAAAAAATGATGGATAAATTTGATGACGATGATGACGTGCAGCAAATTTTCACCAATATGGGTTAATCCTGATTCTTATAAGATTATATAAAAAGAAAAACCGGCAAACTTGCCGGTTTTTTTGTGCTGTAACTCGTTGTAGTGTTATTGTTTAATGAACTTCACAGTTTGAAATCCTTGTTTGGTCTGTACCTGGAAGAAATAGATTCCCGGTGCCAATTCATCTGATTCAAAAGAGAGGATGTTTGCACCATGGGCAAGACTTGCCGATTTGGAAGTGATCTCAATTCCTTTGCTGTCCATAAGCTTGATTACTGCAAAACTTTCTGCCTTGCTTTCAATACTCAAATCGAATTTACCCTCTCTTACCGGGTTAGGTGCAACCAGTATCAAATCATCTGTTTGCATTATTCCTTTGGATGATGCAAGACCGATCTCTTTTCTGTTACCATTGCGATCTGTTTGTGTTAATCGGTAGTAAATTATCTGAGAAGAAGTAAGTGAACTGATATCATCCATATAATTGTATTCGTACCGGAAGGTATGGTTTCCAATGGATTCCATTTCTGTTACCTGCTCCCAGCTTTGTCCGTCCAGTGAGCGTTCTACTGTAAAATAATCGTTGTTCTTCTCTGATTCGACGACCCATTTCAGGTATACTTGTCTTTCAAAGCGTTGCAAGGTAAATTGAGATAATTCAACCGGTAATAAGACACATCCGCCCGAAATATTGGTAAGTGTATAACTGTAAGTACATTGATCTCCTGCAAAACCGTCTACTACAAGGTAAGCACATTGACCGGCAGCCAGGCTAATGGTAGAAGAATTCCAGGTTGCGCCCGGCGCTGTCGGATTCGGAGCATTTTGAATATTCGTCAGGTTGGTGGATGTACCTGTCAGAATAGACATTTGTAATCCGTTGTTCGGAGCCGATTGGAAACAACTTCCAACAGTAAATGAAACCTGCCATTGACCTGCATTTGCAGAGCAAAAGTTAAACCAGGAATCATTATTCACGACAAACGGGACGTCATTTCCTGAAGTACAGGTACCACAAGTCGTACCGGCATTCCCATCCAGGTTTGACAAGGAAGTTCCTGTTCCTGAAGGAGAATAACCCTGAGCATTATTTCCGTTGAATGCACTTCCGCAGGCGTTGATAGTGGTAGCCGATGTAGGGGCATTGTTCGCTGCTGCATTACTGATCCCAATACAAAAAGATGCTTCCCCGGAAGCACCACCACCACAATCCTTATTCAGGATTTGAATTAAGTAATCCTGTCCAACGACAAGCCCGCTTAGTAAATTATGATCACCCGGATCGCCGGCAGCAATA
>CBFGPJ010000195.1:0-6130 GCA_965650615.1 uncultured Fluviicola sp.
CGTTTTTCGCTTTGGTTTTCAATAAAATATTCCGTCGGTGATTGTTCACTGTCAATGGCGAGACAAAAAGGGTTTGGGCAATTTCCTCGGTGCTCATTTCTCTGCAGATCATGGCCAATATTTCCTTTTCACGGTTCGTCAACTCCTCTTTTTGCAGGTTTTCCCCTCCTTTTTCGCGTTCATGAAGTGCTTTCAGCAGGGTTTCTTTCACAGGTGCAGCATAGTACTCACCTCCTTCGCTCACTTCCATAATTGCTTTCCAAACTTCACTGATTGCACTGTCCTTTAATAAATACCCATTCACTTCCAGATCGTATAATGAAAGAATATCGGTACTCCGGTTAAACATGGTTAAGGCAATAACCGGGACCAAGGCAAACTTTCCTTTTTTCATTTCCCGGATCGTTTCTACTCCACCCTTTACCGGCATCGAAATATCCATCAGCACCAGATCAACCGGGTGGAGTTCCAGCAATTGCATCACCTCTTCACCGTTTGAGGCTTCAATAATATTTTTCACTCCTGACATCTGGAGCAAAAGGCTGGAAAGTCCTTCACGGAAAACGGTATGATCGTCTGCTATTAATATGGTCATTGTATTTATCTTGTTTTATAAGTTAAGGGAATTTTGATGGTAACGCTCAATCCTCCGGAAGTATTTTTCCAGATCAGTTTTCCGTTCATGATCTGCACCCGTTTTTCAATATTCCGCATTCCCATTCCGGAGGCGGAAAGCTTTTCAGGAAGACCTTTTCCATCGTCCCAATAATTGATGACTAATTGCTTTCTGTCTTTTGTCACGATAATCCCTCCTTTTTCCGCGTCTGCATGCTTGATCGTATTCGAGATCAATTCCTGAACAATCCGGATCAATGAAGCGTTATCCACTTCCTGCAACCTGATTCCTTCCGCCCGGTAATCGAGACTTAGTTTCAACTGATCGGTCTGGTTCACGATCCCGACATGTTTTTCCAACATGAGCTGCAGGTTATTTCCGTTTATCAGGTCTGAAGAAAGTGTATGCGAAATATCCCGGCACAACTGAATAGCATCCTGGAGCTGTTTCTGGATTTTCGGGAGTAAGACTTCCGTTTGTTCCGGTTCATGACGTTCCAGGAGAAACCCGATTTGCATTTGGGCGATGGATAAAGTCGGAGCAATATTATCGTGGATTTCCAATGCAATTGCTGCCCGTTCTTTTTCCTGGATATTGATGGTATATTCAATAAATTCGAGGTCTTTCTTCCAAAGTTGCCGGAATAATTTACGGATCACCAAGTACATAACAAGTACCAGGAACAGGAACAGAACCACTGCAAGCATGATGATATTATAGATCTCTATCGGCATAGCTTAAAGTCGAATAATATTCCGGATAAACAAGTAAGCAAGGATCGAATAATAAGCTGTATTGACCAGTAGGTTAATGTGCAGCACCCACCGATCACCGGACGCAAACGCCATGGAACTCAGATATGTAAAGGAAACCGTTACACAGCCTAAGGTAAAATAAACGGTACAAAGTGTTCCCAGTTGTACTGCAAATTTGTTCCCCTGAAAAATATACCTTCCAAGGACCTGTCTGAGGAAAATGGACGAGCATATTCCCATTATAACAAAATATCCAGCGATATCAATGCTATTGAAAGACTGAAAAAGATCCCAATATTTCCGGAAAAAGAACATAAAAACAAATATAGACCATGCTGCAATCGTGCTATAAAGCAAAATTCGTGTGCGTAAGACCAAATTGAAAAATACGAACAGCGAAAAAGAATGTCCCAATATGTTAATGCTATAAACCAATTGATTCGGATAACCGGGTGCAATGGTATAGGAAAACAATTCTGCAAGAAAGTTGAACAACAGGTAGATAAACAGGAACAGAAATGCCACTTGCTTCTGTTTCACCGTTTCAAAGGCAAGTCCGGCAGGTTTCCTTCCACGAAAAACCAGGATCATTTGCCAAAAAGCTGTGACAAATGCCACAAACAGGCACATATTATAGAAATAAGCCAGGAACATAAAATCTTTTCAAATATCGGGCTGGAAAAACAATAAAAAAATGATTACAACTAAGCATTTTACGACCTATGGTGTTTTTATACTTTTGCTCCGGAAGCTAAAATAGTTGAATTTATTCAGAATACGCATCCGATATGAAACAATTAAAAACCAATAACTTAATATCAATGTCCTATGAAACAAATTACTACACTCATCCTTGTTTTTTTGTGCTCCACATCCGGAATATCTGCTCAAATTAACCTGAACAAAGTCAAAGAAAAAGCCCCAAAAGTAAATACAGATGTAAATGTTCCGTCTACCGGAAGCAGCGGCTCTAAAAATGAACCTGCCAAAGCCTTGGAAAGTCCCGCGAAAGATGAAATTTTCGATTTCCACAGTGACATCCTGTCCGGTGAAGATGCTCTAAAAAAGTATAATTACCCGAGTACAAAAGAATACATTGATAAGCTGGAAAAATTACTGGCAACAATCAACTCCAAAGATCCGAACTGGAAAGATCCCAAACAGGATATCCCTCGATTCAACAAACTGAAAGAAGATTACGAACGAATTAACGGCGAATTTGAGATGTCCCAAAGATTGGAAGACATGCGCAGTTGGTCAAATTCCATTAAGGAATCCTATTTAAAGGCGTATGACGAGTGGTATACAACCCGCTTGAACAAAAAGAACTTTGAGGAGATTAAAGCATACTATACCGCTCATTCTGACATGAGTGATGAACGGGCAAAAAACGGTATGGCAAACATGGAAAATTTTTACACAAACGAGCTGCCTAAAATCAAAAACCTGGTGATGGGAGACGCGAAAAAATACCTTTCCTATACAAAATACATCAAAGAGAATCGTGCAAAGCCAGGTTATTTGGAAGGTTTAGGTTATGCCGGACTGGACCCGAAGCGTGATTTGAATGACATTACCGAAGGTGTGAAGCGCTTTGGAAATGCCGTCCTGTTGTTCTCCGACGATGCCGAGTTTAAATCCGTTCACACCACACTTACGGAGCGTAAGGCGGATTTGGAACAATACATCGCAAGCCCGGAATATACTGCTGATATTGCAAGGAGAAAACAATTGGACATTGATTCCATTCTGATCGGTACACCAGGAATGACTGATCCTTCTCTGGATGCTGTCGTAAAACGTGATTTTGATACAAAAACCTGGGGAGCAATTCAACGGATCAGTTTGTTGGACAAAGGCTGGACGATTACAAAAAACAGTGCTGGAATTCCGTTGGAGAAGTTTATCGACGTGGAAGTTGGGACTTCTGAAGCGAAAGGTTGCTGGCGCGTATCCGGAGCACTTGTTTGCACCTATGAGGGCGGAGGTGTTTATGGAAAGCCAAAATTCATCCATCAATCATCGCAGGAAATGAATTGTGCAAACATGAAAAAGAATGGAACAAAATAGGAATTCCTTTGAAATAGAATTGTGGGCAGACAAAGCCAAAATGAAGCGCATCCTTTACATCATTTTGTTCATTGCAGTTCTGGCTTGGGCAGCCCACTTTATAGGATCGGTCTGTTGGGATAAGTATTCTGTCCCGGCACAGACATTACGTGGAACGAGCGGACGTTTCGGCTGGCCGGTAACTCTTTATTGGTGGGGAATGTTTATCGGGATTATTGCTCCGGGATGTTTTGTTCTTATTTACTTCATTCTGAACAAAAAAGCTCCTTCCCTTGCCTTAGATCCTACAGGTTTGTTTATCAATCAGCAATTGATCGGCAAAACCCTGGTACCCTGGAATGACATTTCACGTATTGAAAAAGAGCAACAGGGAAAAGTTTCCATTTTACATATTTACTTCAAAAATCCGCAACAAATCATTGAGCAGCAAAGCTCATCCAGACAGGTATTCCTGAAAGAGAACCTGAAAGACGGAGAACCATTAAAATGCGACAATCGCTTACTTACAGGTGATTTCGACGGCTTCTTTTCAAAGGCCCAAACTTACCTGAAACAGGAATTATAGAAAGTACACCTGACCCCTGATTAGTTTTGCCCCGATTTTCAGACAAATCGGGGCTTTTTCAAATCTTTTGAATCACGGGTAAAAAGAATTAATTTAGTGGAAAAGCTCCTTTATGATGCATTTTAAATTTCCAAAAAGATACATTGTACCACTTATCTGCTTATTGATTCTTTTTACCACTGCCTGTAAGAAGAAAAATCCTGATCCGGAAACGACTTATGAAACCAGCCAGGAATATAATTTACAGAATATCTCATACGGATCGGATAACCAGCAAAAAATGGATATATACCTGCCGGCAAACAGGGATTCAAACACAAAAGTTTTCGTATTGATCCATGGAGGGGGCTGGAGCGGCGGTGATAAAGCCGATTTCACGTATTTATTGAATTCCCTGAAAACGTATTATCCGGATCATGCGATCATCAATATTAATTATCGCCTGGCCACAGAAGCCAGTCCGGCATATCCGAAACAAATCAATGATATCCAGGCTGCTTTAACGGAGATCAGTTTGGAGAAATACCATGTTTCGTCCCAATTCTTTTTATTTGGAGCTTCCGCAGGCGGACATCTTTCCCTGCTTTATGCTTACAGCTTTGATCCGGACCATCATGTGAAAGGAATTTGTAATACGGTCGGTCCTTCAGACCTTACCGATCCGAATTATCTGAATAACCCGGTTTACAGTTCCGTTTACCCTGTTTTGGTAAATGGCGGAGCCCAAAATCAATCAGGAGTTGAAGCTGTGAGTCCGGCGCTTCATGTAACACCCGCTTCTCCTCCTACCATTTCTTTTTACGGGGATTCGGATCCGTTGGTCCCTTCAACCCAAATGACCCGTTTACATGATGCTTTGAATGCGAATGGTGTTTACAACCAGGCAACTATGTACCAGGGAGCAGGACACGGAAATTGGAATCAAACTCAATCCAATGATTATGTGGCGAAAATTCTGGTGTTTGTGAATAGCTATTTTCAGTAAAAAATGCTTAGAACTAAGCATATGAATTTAATTGAATCCTCTTTAACTTTGGCATATCAAAGATTCAGATCAAAATCAGCATATTCACTCCCATTTATCTACCACACAAATCGTTCTCGAAACCGTAAGAAGTATAAAAAATACGTCTTACGGTTAGATGAATACAATCAGTTTTCTGAAAGCAATTTTTAGTTATGTACAAAGCCGTAAGGCTCTACACCAATAAACAAACATGTTAATTATATCTATTTTATACCTGGTAGTAGTTTCAATGGGAATAATTTTTTCCATTATCTACCTGGCGCAATTACGTAAATCCGCAGCCAAACTACCTGAAGAATGGAGAAAATCGGCTTCCTGGAAAAATTTCAGGAACAGTATTTATCTGCTGACAATCTTCCTGACCCTGGTTCTGATCAATCAGTTAGTACTCTGTTATCTTGCCATACAACATATAAACAACGGGCTTGCATTTAGTCTCTGTTTTACTTTTGTTCCCATTCCATTGTTTGCTTTTTTCTTTCTGCACACACAAAGCATGTGGAAACGATACAGTTATATTGTGTTACATGCTATTCTTATCGGATCTTTGATCTTTGGAGGATATTATCATCCGTTAAGCACTCCGAACGCTGAGATTTCATTAATACTGAACAGCGTCTTTTTCTTAATCGCGCTGTTGCATCTGACAGATTTGCTGATTCATCCCAAAACAGATCATTTCAAATTCAAACTGAAGATCAACCTGATTATTTTGGTCTTCTCTCTCATGGCCAGCATTCTGTCTTCTCTTGATTGGGAGAATATCACTCCCGGTTATTCAGGCAATTATTCCCTGATCTTCCTTCTGCAAAATGGGAACATGATTCTCTTTTATTTTTCATTTACGTGTGTATTTGTTCCGGAAATCATAAAATTGCGTCGTGGATAATCTCATTTTCGCCATACTGCTCGTCGTAACATTACTGATCATCATTTTCGGGGTCGGGATTTACTACGTGATCACGGGGCTTTACAGGCAGTTGAGAAAAAGGGAAGCAGAAGCAATTGAGTCAATCATTACGGCACAGGAACGCGAACGTACAAGTATTTCCCGGGAGGTACATGACAACCTCGGTCCGATGCTCTCCATTACCCAA
>CBFGPJ010000196.1:0-6123 GCA_965650615.1 uncultured Fluviicola sp.
TGTTTCCTACAACGATCCCGGCAATTCTTCCAACAAACAATTACCCAAAATCAAAAAAGGAATTCTTACTCCGACCGACCAATTAAACGGTTTGGACGAGAATCTGAAATCCAAACTGGATTTGCTTTATGCACGTGAATATTCGGTCTTGCGGGACATCCAGATTTTGTGGAAATCGTGGAAAAAATTAGATCAATAAAAAGCATTGGTGAAAATCCTATTTTTTCCGTTATTTTTGTACGAAAATTAATCGAGAATTCTTAGTCGTTATATGGCACAAATTGAAATTCGTCTTCCAAAAATGGGAGAAAGCGTTACAGAAGCTACCATTACCAACTGGTTGAAAGAAGTGGGTGATACCGTAGCAATGGATGAACCTTTGGTAGAAGTTGCAACGGATAAAGTTGACAACGAATTACCATCAGAAGCTGCTGGGGTTTTGGTTCAAAAATTATTTGAAAAAGACCAGGTAGCACAAGTTGGTGATGTCATTGCGATTATCTCTACCGATGGAGATGCTGCACCGGCTGCACCAAAAGCTGAACCTGCAGCAGTAGCGGCGGTTGCCGAAACAGTTTCTGCAGCACAAGCAGTAGTTTCAAACGGAGGAGTTACTCTTGAGAAAAGCAGTGGAAATGGAAAATTCATTTCTCCGCTTGTAAGAAGCATTGCACAAAAAGAAAATATTTCCATGTCAGAAATTGATGCAATCAATGGAACAGGCATGGGTGGAAGAGTGACTAAAAAAGACATTCTTTCTTATATCGATACACGCGGAACCGGCGCTCCTGCTGTTGCAGCTCCAACTGCTCAACCGACACCGGCAGTTTCTGCTCCGGCTGCTGCCAATAATGGTGCCGCTCCGGTTGTTTCAGGTGGTTCTTCCTTCCTGAGCAATATCAAAGAACCGGTTGTTATTGCAAATCCGGGAGATGAGATCATGGAAATGGACCGTATGCGTAAGCTGATCGCAGAGCACATGGTGATGTCCAAGCATGTTTCTCCTCACGTTACTTCGTTCGTTGAAGCAGATGTTACAAATATTGTGAACTGGAGAAACAAAATGAAAAAGGAATTTGAAAAGCGTGAAGGTGAAAACTTAACGTTCACTCCTATTTTCATGGAAGCAATCGTAAAAGCGATCAAAGATTTCCCAATGATCAATGTTTCATTGTCCGGAAACCAGATTATCAAGCGCAAGGATATCAATATCGGGATGGCAACTGCACTTCCTTCAGGAAACTTAATTGTTCCTGTAATTAAGCAGGCTGACCGTATGAACTTAACAGGAATTGCGAAATCGGTAAATGAGCTTGCACGAAACGCACGCGACAACAAATTGAAGCCTGAAGATATTCAAGGCGGAACATATACAGTTACAAACGTAGGAACATTCGGAAACGTAATGGGAACTCCGATCATCAACCAACCGCAGGTTGCAATCCTTGCTTTGGGAGCAATTCGTAAAATGCCTGCAGTTATTGAAACACCGGAAGGAGACTTTATCGGGATCCGTCATAAAATGTTCTTGTCTCATTCATACGATCATCGTGTGGTTGACGGTTCTCTTGGAGGACAATTTGTACGCCGGGTTGCAGATTACTTAGAGCAGTTCGATGTGAACAGAGAAATCTAATATTTATATATTTGTAACTAAAAATTAAAATGAACGTAAGACCCACCAACTTAAACTGAAAGAGGTGGGTCTTTCTTAATTTATAGAACAATGAAATTACTGAAATCTACTATTTTACTAACGCTCTTGTGTCCCTTCATTTCCTTTGGTCAGTATGATACCAAAAAGGTCATGGAAATGATCAATAACGGTTCGGAATCTGAGCTTGTAATGGAGAGTGCAATTATGATCCAGGAAGGGTATTTTTACCAGGCCGGGTTAATCGTAGACAAACTACTCGAAATACAGCCAAACAGTGCGAACTACAATTACCGCCGTGGATTCATCTATTTAGAGATGTCAACAGATTTCGTGAAAGCAATCCCGCATTTGGAAAAAGCGGTGGTGAAAACGGACAAAAAGTACGATCCTTTCAACCCGAAGGAAACTGCTGCTCCGGTAGATGCTTACTTTGAAATGGGAAAATGCTATCACGCAGCGGGAAATATTGATAAAGCAGAAGAGTTCTACAATAAGTTCCTTACAAATTCCATTACGAAGTCAAATAACGTTTTCTTCGCGAAATTGTATTTGGAGCAATGTAAAGTAGCACGTGCTGAAATGATGAGTCCGAAAAACGTGTATTTGAAAAACATGGGAAGCACAGTCAACACGAAAAACCCGGAATTTTCTCCTGTCATTTCATTGGATGGTTCCGCTTTGTACTATACTTCCCGCAGAAGATGGCCAACAGGAGCTTCAGATAAAGGATTAGATCCAAGAAACAACCAATACCCGGAAGATATTTACGTGTCATACCGCGATTTCGATTCTACATGGATGGACCCGATCAAACTGGAATTCTGTGATTCATTGCAAAACGAAGCAACGTTGGCTGTAAGTCCGGATGAACGCCGTGTATATGTTTACCAGGATACAAAAGGAAACGGGGATATTTTCTTTTCCGATTTCTCTACCAACAGATTCCAGGAAGTAACACATCTGGAGGACAAGAAAATCAATACCAATGATTGGGAAACTCACGCAACGGTGACTCCTGACGGACAGCGCATGTATTTCGTTTCTAACCGCAAAGGTGGTTTTGGAGGGCGCGATATTTACTATTGTATCAAACAAAAAGACGGTTCGTGGGGGGATCCTGTCAATGCCGGGCCAAATATCAACGGACCGATGGAGGAAGAATCTCCGTTCGTTTCTATCGACAACAGCACCCTTTACTTCTCAACCAACGGGAATAAAAGTATGGGTGGATTCGATATTTTCATGTCAAAAGCTGACGGAAAAGGAAACTGGGGACCTGCAGTAAACCTGGGTTCACCGATCAACTCTACATGTGATGATATTTTCTATACAACAACAGTTGACGGTTTAACCGGATATATGACTTCCCTGCGTGTAGACGGAAAAGGTGAAAAAGATATCTACGAGATCAAGAACAATTACTTAGGAGTTAAAAACATCGCTGTATTGAACGGAAAAATCAACGTAATCGGGAACAGACCACTTCCGGAAGATGTTTCTGTAACCTTGAGATGTTTGAACTGTGAAAACCCATATGACCGTAAATTGTTCCCGCGTCTGCGTGACGGGGTATTCATGAACTCATTGGAGCCTTGTAAAGAGTATGATTTGACTTTCTCTTACGAAAAAGACGGAAAGAAAAATTTCTACAACGAGAAATTCAAAACAGAGTGTGACAAAGAATACTCGGAAGTTTACCGCGAATTCTGGTTAGACCTGGACGAGCAAATGATGGTGAAACCTTACTATGTAGTTGGAACAATTACAGACAGTAAGACGAAAGAAAAACTAAGCGGTGTTTCAGTTACGTTGATCAACAAGAAAACAGGAGAGAAACTGTCTCAATCGTTAACGAAAGCAGCCGGAGCATATAAAACAGATACGCTTGGCGGTATGAAGAAAGGTGACAATGTAGAGTTCGCTTTAACATTGGAGAAAGCAGGGTATGTGACAATGACCTATGATGCACCGGTAACGTTGGATGATAATTCGGAGATCCGCATTGACCGTGCATTGGCTAAAAACGAAGTGGGAACTGACATTGGTTTGGATGTAAATCCAATCTACTTCGACTACAACAAGTGGGATATTCGTCCGGATGCAGCTGTGGAATTGGACAAGATCGTGAAAATCATGAAAGCAAATCCTGGAATCAAAATCGAATTGGGTTCTCACACCGATAGCCGTGGTAAGGATGATTACAACATGAAATTATCTGATCAGCGTGCCAAAGCTTCTGCCCGCTACATCGTTTCAAAAGGAATTCCGGCTAACAGAATTACCGGAAAAGGATACGGTGAAAGCAAATTGAAGGTATCTGATGCACAAATCGAAAGCATGCCGAACTGGGATGAAAAAGAAAAAGGACATCAGTTGAACCGTAGAACAGAATTCATTATTGTGAAATAAGGACATACAATCAAATAAAAGTAGGGGTGGAAAATTTTCCACCCCTACTTTTTTATACACGTTTCGCCCCTACCTTTTTTATTTTCCCCATCTTTGAAGTATAACTTGTGCACTATGAATTTATCACTCACCCGAAATTTTGTCATGTTGGACCTGGAAACTACAGGATTAGATGTAGCGAAAGACCGGATTATTGAGATCGCTTTGATTAAAATTGCTCCGAACGGAGAACAGAGTGAGTATTACAAACGCATCAATCCTACCATTCCCATCACCAAAGAGTCGGCTGAAATTACAGGCATCACGGATGCCATGGTTGCCAATGAACCGACCTTTGCTCAATTAGCGGATGAAATTGCTGCATTTATCGGAGATTCGGATTTGGGAGGATACAATTCCAATAAATTCGATATCCCTGTTCTGGCTGAAGAATTCCTGCGGATCAATCATCCGTTCAAAGTGAATGACCGCAGATTTATTGACGTTCAGAATATTTTCCACAAAATGGAACAACGCACACTGGCTGCTGCATACCAGTTTTACTGCAAAGAATCGATGGAAAATGCACACAATGCCTTGTACGATACCAAAGTGACACTGGATGTCTTTAAAGCCCAATTGGAACGTTATCCTGATTTAGCCAAAACCATTCCCGAACTCTCCGATTTTTCACGCCAGGGGAACAACGAATGGCACGATTTCGCCGGGAGACTGGCAAAAACAAAAGACGGACAGGTTGCTTACAACTTTGGAAAACACAAAGGGAAAACCGTTGAAGAAGTCGCTGAATCAGAACCGGGATATTTCGGTTGGATGATGGACGCAGACTTCCCCCTATTCACCAAACAACTGCTGCGCGAAGAAATGGAACGCATCAAGCAGAAACGCCGCGAAAAGCGCGAAGGCGAAAACGCACACATGAGCATGGAAGATAAATTGGCGGCGTTGCAAAACAAGTTTAAAAAATAACACTTCGACTCCGCTCAGTGTCCTTTCATTTCGTCGGAAGGTGGCTGAGCGGAGTCGAAGCCACAATATTATAAAATGAAAATCATCTGCATTGGGCGCAATTACGCCGATCACGCAAAAGAATTGAATAATCCGCTTCCAACGGAACCCGTTTTCTTCATGAAACCGGATACGGCATATTTACCTGCCGGGAATGATTTCTACATTCCGGATTTTACCAAAGACCTGCATTACGAATGTGAGATCGTGGTGAAGATCAAAAAAGTGGGAAAAAACATCCAGGAAAAATTTGCGTCGGCCTATTATGATGAAATCTCATTGGGGATTGACTTTACGGCCCGTGACCTCCAGGAGCAATGCAAAGCAAAAAGCCTCCCGTGGGAAAAAGCAAAAGCGTTCGACAACAGTGCACCGATGGGAACACATTTCATCCCGGTCAGCTCCCTTGATTTGAAAAACCTGCATTTCACGCTGAAGAAAAACGGGACAACCGTTCAAAATGGCCATTCGGCTGACATGATTTTTTCGATCGACCAAATTATTGCTTTCGTTTCACAATACGTAACCCTTAAAACCGGCGACCTGATCTTCACGGGAACACCTGCAGGAGTTGGTCCGGTAGTGATCGGAGATCATTTGGAGGCGTTTATCGGAGACGAGAAACTGCTCGATTTGAAAATCAAATAATTGAAAAGGATCGAACTACAAATGCGTCATTTCTTTCTGGCTGAAATTGTTCCATCTGAGAAATGAAACGATACCATATAAATACAATCTTGATTTGGAATTTATTGATTAAGTCATAGATTCAACAGCTGAAAAAATAGTATATTCGCAAACATTTAAGAATAACCGCGCATGTGGTGATCCGCCGCGGCGGATGGCAGACACGCAAAAACACATATTATCCGCGCATGTGGTGAAATTGGTAGACACGCCATCTTGAGGGGGTGGTTTCCTACGGATGTGCTGGTTCGAGTCCAGTCATGCGCACAAAAAAGAAAAAGCGAACTACTACCGTAGTTCGCTTTTTCTTTTTCCCTCTATACTCACACTCTTCCCTCACACTGATAACTCCTGTTTTTTCT
>CBFGPJ010000197.1:0-6074 GCA_965650615.1 uncultured Fluviicola sp.
GTGTCGTCTGTTCTGTCGTAAATAAAACCGTCAGATTTCCCATCGTTGGATTCGGATAAATAGTTGTTTCGCTTACCTGTGCTCCGGTAGTTTCAGGATCACAGACAAAATTTTCCAACTCGGTAGCAGAGCTTCTGTAGATCGTATTTGAAACAGTATTGGTAACTATTGCAGGATTGAAATCGAAATAAATTTCGGCATGATTGGAGATCGGAGTGTTATTCGGAAGTGCTAATGCCTGGTTCAAAGCAACCTCGAAAACAAGATATCCGTGACTTAAGGGTTCATTGGTATTGCTGTCGATCAAATGTATTTCATCAAAATGGAACTTCAGGGTGTTGTTTGCCTGTACTTCTGTCCAGCACGGATGGCTTTTTGCAATAATTTTTACCGAACGGATATCGAGGTTGGGATTCAGTTGATCTACGACATTAATATTGATAGCTTCTGAATTCCCGGTATTTTGAAAACGGATTTGATAAGTCAGTTTTTGGTCAACATTAATGTAACCTTCATCACACTTTCCAATTGGATAAACTTTTTTGTCATTCGGATCAAAACCATTCACTACAGGGAAAAGATAAGAGGCCTGGTTATTGGAAGAATCAAAATCATTTTGCAAAGGTGTAATTTCTGTTTGGAAAGATACAGAATCGCCGATTTGAGCATTCACTGAAGTCAGGAATTTAATGTGTGGAGTAAAATGAGAAGAATCCGCTGTCCAATTCTGGAAGTTCCAAATCAGGGTATTTCCATTAACCGTGGAAGGATTGGGTGTGGCTGTAACAAAAGAAACCAGGGAGTTGTCGTACGTTAGTTTTAATTGTCCCGAAACAGGCACGCATCCGTCGTTAAATGCATTTACCACATAAGTGCTGTTAAACCCAGGTCTGAATTCACCTGGAATGCTGAATGATCTCAGGTCGAAATTGTTTTGCGGATTTCCACTGATGAGAATGCTTGCTGTTTTACTGTCTCCATAAACATCAGTTACGGTGCAAGAGTAAATTCCCGGACTTGAAAAAGTTGCCACCGAATCAGTAATTGCAGGAACCGTATTCCACAAATAGGAGTAAGGTGGTGTTCCTGAATAACCTATAGCCTGAGCCTGGCCTGGAGTGGCACACGAAATATCTTCAACATCCTGGAATGTGAGTTTGATGAAAGGAATGTAAGACACATCGTTGAGTACCCTTGCAATGTTGTTGGAAAAAATACTGCCATATTGATTGAAAAATCCACCTATTACGATCTGACCATGCTGCTGCAAGCTGATTGAATAGATACCGGAGCCATAAATAACAGAATTATTGTTCATGATTTGGCTTTGGAAAGAATTATCGTTGCCTAGGTCCGGATTCAAACGGTTTAAAGAATACTCTGTACCCACAAGTATTTTGCCGTTAGGAAGAAAAGCGATTGATTTTGCTGCAACACTTGAAGTAGCCAGGTGCACTCCGTGCGGATTATATTTCTTTAAAGGACCTGTGTAATACTGGTTATATAAGTTGGACGAGTAAATGTTGTCTTCGTTATCTACGGAAAGTGAAACCGTTGCTTCAAACGCATTAAAAACAGTATCAAGTGTTCCATCGTTATTTAATCGATGGATACCATAAAAATCTTTACTTGCCACTAAAATTTTGTTGGTCGATTGGATTTCCAATAATTCAGCTTCCTGAAGAGTACTAAAAGAAGGATAAAAGTAACCGTCTAAAAGGCCATTTTCAAAGAATCGAATAACCTCTGCTCGAAGACTGGAATTGGCATCTACATATGCAAACTTTCCAACAGCGACTAAACCACCATCTGATTGTAATTTAATAGAGTTAACCCAACTTACAGCCCCGTTTGCAGTTATAAAAGAAGCTCCAGGATCGTAGGATTCATCTACTGAACCGTCTTCATTCAATCGTACAAGGGAGTTTCTGCTGAATCCATTAAAATGTTTAAATTTGCCGGCAAGGATTATTTTCCCGTCGTATTGAACTGCAATTGATCGAACTTCATCATCTGCTCCTGTTCCTGTATTGAAACTGCTATCAAGAGTTCCATCTTCGTTCAGTCTCACAAATCTCCCATTAACTTTATTGTCATACATGGTGAAGTTTCCTCCGGCCAATATGCGGTTATTTTGGTCGATAGCCGTGCAAAAGACTTTGTTGTTACAGCCAGTAAACGGAAGAAAATTATAATCCAACGTTGCATCGGGATTGATACGCACCAGGTCTTTGACCAAAACGCCATTGTATTCGTCAAACTGTCCGCCGCAAATTACGCTTCCATCGCTTAAAACATCCAGACATAAAACCGCATATTCTGCCGGGGTTTGTGAATCAACATTAAATGCATTGCTAACAGGGAAACTTGGATCATAAACTCCATCCGGGTTTACTTTAACAAGAAATCTTGGTGATTGGACCTGACCGGTATAACTTAAAAAGTCTCCTCCCATATAAAAGGAATCATCCGGCAAAACTTTCAGACAACGTCTGTGAAAAGGGAATGTTGCGGTACCTCCTATAAAAGTAGTATCAATACTTCCATCGCTGTTTAAGCGCATAAGCCCCCCGAAAGATTGACCATTAAAATTTTGAAAATTACCACATGCCAGTATTTTTCCGGAAGATTGAAATTCAATGTCGAAAATAAAGGAAGATGAAGTGATGCTATTCCCTGCCTGAAAACTGGAATCAAAATCTCCATTTGCCGTTAGTCTGCAAATATCGAATGCTGTATTCCCCTGACAGCCGGTAAAATATCCGGCAACAATCAATTTCCCATCCGGCTGAATCAATATCTTATGAATATTGCCATCAACACCATTCAGATTAAAGCTCGGGTCAATATCTCCATTTGGTAAAAGTCTGACAATTCCGTTGCAGGTCACTCCGTTATAGGAAGTAAAACTTCCCGATACAAGGATTTTCTGGTCTGGTTGCACAGCCACACCTTTTATGTCGTAACTGGAACTAATATTACTGTAAAATCCGGTTCCGGAATCAAATCCGGAAGCTATTTGACCGATTGAATCCACTAAAGTAATTCCATTAGCACCGGTTCCGTTTACCTGGCTAAAAGTTCCTGTTATGAGGATTCGGTTACCAGAAAGAAATTCAAAATTCCCTACATAGGTACCCTGGATTGTTGTTTCGAAGGTTTTGTCCCAACTTCCATTACTGTTCAGACGAATGATTCGATTCGCAGTTACTGAGTTGTAGGTGGTGAAGTTTCCACCTACCAGTATTTTTCCGTTAGGTTGGGCTTTCACAGCTATGACAGATTCAACATTTGCCCAAGATAGGTCGTTATCAGTAAATCCGTTGCCAAAATTTTGGATTCTCCATTGGTTAAAAGTCGTGTCCGGAAGTCCAGCCTGACCAAAAGAGGTTCCTGCTGAAACAAAAAAAAGTATTTGGAGAAAGAGTTTCATGTGTAAGTCACTAGTTGATTCCGCGAAATTAGATAAATTCAGTTAAAACTGTGTGGTTTGAACGTTAAATTCTTGCTCAAATATCAGGTAATTGCTAACTTAACTCGTCTTAGAACCCAAATTCACACAGATGCGCAGATCCTTAAGTGTCATTGTAATTACGCTCTTATCCTTCGGGATCTACTTCTTTCTATCCCGGGCTTATTTCTCTGAACTTCGGCATTGGATCAACGGATTTATCCCGAATTTGGGAATCAGTCACATTATTGTCTACTTAATTGTTTCTCTGCCGGTCGTCCTGGGAGCTTCGATCATCAATGAATTTAAACGGTGCCAAACAACATTGGGACTAAAGCGTTCGATTGTCAAAGGTGTTTTCTTCCCGTTTCTTTGCACAATCCCGATGTTTATCGGTTTTGCGTTTTGTTTCCCTGTCAACACGGACCTGACGAGTGATCAAATCTTAATTACAGGAGTAGCAGCGGCTTTTTTTGAAGAATTTATTTTTCGTGGTTTTCTATTTGGCCAGATCTTCCGTTTTACCAAATTAGGATTCATTCCGGCTATTTTGCTCGGTGCCGCTTTATTTGCAGCAATGCACCTGTACCAGAGTAATGATTTGGCTACGCTGACCGGTGTTTTTTTAACCACTTTCATGGGAGCCGTACTTTTCGCGTGGTTGTTTGCAGAATGGAATTACAATCTATGGATTCCGATTTTTCTGCATTTCTTTATGAATCTGGCCTGGATGCTTTTCTCCGTTTCTGAGAATGCTTTTGGTGGGTTTTATGCAAATATCTTCCGGATACTCACGATTGCCCTGGCGATTCTCCTGACACTGCTTTATAAAAGAAAAAAACAGCTTCCATTGGTTATTAACAAAGGGACTATTTGGATGAAAAACCGGAATTAAATGCTAATATTGTTGCTTGCGTTTCACTGAGAAATATCGAATATTCAGGAAAAGCAATTTGGAAACCAACTAAATAGCTAATATTAAGAAATTGACCCCGAAGAAAACTGAACCAATTATCCAAATGATTAAATTGTTGTAGTATGAAAAATTACCTGATCGTTTTACTGGTTTTTATAGCGAAGATTAGTTTTTCGCAAGGAGCAAACCACTTTTATCAAACCTCAGACAAAGAATACGCATTTACGTTTGAGGATGGTGTATGTAAGTTGTACGGACTTTCCTCTTATGATAACCTGGTTTACCGGGAATGGGAATTGGGACAAGTGCATAAAGAGCAAGGCCAATCCGATAGTTTAGGAATTCTCTTTTCGAACGGTCAATATGCCATTTCATACGATTACAAGTACTTCCGGGTATGTAAGTTGAAGAACGGGAAGGTGAAGGATCGCCATACGTTTGTTGCAAAGAGATTGGAAAATCCTTCCAGGATCTATGAAGCAATCAACCATGCTTATTGGGATTCACTTTACTGGAAAACAATAGAAAGAATCGCAAGCAGTTATCCGCTTTTTAGAGAATACCGTTACCGTTTATATCAACCGGGCGATCAGTTTATATGGGAATCAATGACCTTTAAACAAGAAGCTCCTGAAACGTTTGAAATACTCGCAACTGAACGGAACAAGCTGTTAATTGATAGCTTGACAGATACAAACAATCAGTTGGTTTCCCTGAATGATTCTGTTGAAAAAAATATCCATACGCTGACAGTGGATGAATTGAAGTTGAATTTAATGAGCCGCCCGATACATGTAAATGCTTATGATGAATACCAGGAGCGCATGCTGGAATCCGTTGCAAAAAACCGCCCGGATCTCTTTTTTGACTTGGCTGAAATCTTGCCGGAAGAAAAAAAGTACCTGTTTGACCAAATCTACTTTCCCGATGCCGTAAAATCATTAAAGCGATTCGATACGGATGCTCCGATTAAAAAGGAATTCGTGAGATACCATCGCAGAGAACGCTTAAAAATGGTATTGATAACTACAGGCGCGGGTCTGCTTGAAGCAGGAGTTATCGGAGGAGCAATTACCGGAATTGTTTACTGGATAAGAAAGTAATTGCAAAATGCCTAGAAGCTAAACGGAATTTTTTACCTTCGGTTCCTATGAGTGTAATGAATCAATTAGCAAGTGCTCTTGGGAGAAGAGATGAAGTTCCGAACCAGGAATTGGCAGTTAAAATAGCGTCTTCAAAAGACAAGCAAGGAGTAAAAGAATTGGTGGAAAACTTGCAGGCAAAGAGCAAAGATATTCAGAACGATTGCATTAAGGTTTTGTATGAGATCGGAGCCATTGAACCAAAATTAATCTCCGAATATGCACCCGAGCTTCTTGCTTTGCTGAAACACAAGAACAACCGTCTGCAATGGGGTGGAATGGCTGCTTTGGACAATATTACCCAGGAAAAACCGGATTTTATCTACGAATCAGTTCCTGCAATTTTAGACGCGGTTTCCAAAGGTTCGGTGATTACGATGGACGGTGCGATCAATATTTTTATCAAACTATGCGGCATCCCGAAATACGCTGAGAATGCGTTTGTGGTATTATTGGAAGTGATGCAAAAAGCTCCGACCAATCAATTGCCTATGTATGCCGAACGTGCCATGCCGGTTGTAAACACTCAAAACAAAACACGCTTCATTTCCATTTTGAGCAATCG
>CBFGPJ010000198.1:0-6070 GCA_965650615.1 uncultured Fluviicola sp.
AAATATGCTGCAGTCCATTCCTGAAAAACAGAAACCGGAAAAAAAGCTCAACTGGAACATGTCAAAAGGAAGCTGGGCGGACGCTGATTTTTCAGGACTTAAAAACCTGAATGAAAAATTCAGCTCTTCCCACATGAAGAACTGCAAATTCATCGGTTCGGACCTGTCGGGATTGCAATTAAGCGACAATCACGTTCTGGGCTGTGATTTCTCCGAATCGGATCTCAGCAACAGCCATATTAAAGGTTCACATATGACTGCTGATTCTTTCAAGGAGTGCATTCTGAAAGAAACTGAATTTTCGGGAAGTTATATTTCGGGCTGTAATTTTTCGGGTGCTGATTTTTCAGGAACGGTCTTCAAATCGGGCGGACTTGAAAAAGCTGTTTTGGAACAAGCTCACTGGAATCACACTTCTTTCCAGGGAATGTACCTGGCTGATCTGATTTTCGAAGGAATTATCGAAGACTGCTATTTTGAGAACTGCGCATTCAAGCGAATAACTTTCCAAAACGCAACGATTACCAACACTTTTTTCAAAAACAAAAGCCTGAAACAAATCCGCTTTGTCAACTGTCAGGCAGACCGTTTGACGTATGAGTTCTTAAAAAACGGGAAAGCAGACCTGAGCGGGATCAAATTGATCGATATGTGAAGGAATTCGTGTTTTATGTTCGGAGACGTGATCCGGTTTCCGGGTTTTTAAGCTGGTACGGGCATCCTTGCTCGTTCCAGCTTAAGATTACAGAAAGTTCAAAGGTTAAAAAGTTCGATTAGATTGAACCTTTAATCCTTTGAACTTTTTTTTCGATTCAGTACATTTGGTAAAAGCTTACGGATTTATGAGTACATCAGCAACACATGACGAACGCATTGCAAAAATGAGCTTTGCTTCTGTTTACCCTCACTATGTTACAAAAGTTGAAAAGAAAGGCAGAACAGTAAAGGAACTGCGCCAGGTTATTGAATGGCTCACGGGTTTTGATGCTGCAAAACAAGAGCAGCTTATTGAACAGAATGTCACTTTTGAAGAATTTTTCAATCAAGCAACACTTAATCCGAATGCAGAACTGATTACCGGGATGATTTGCGGTTACCGGATAGAAGAAATTCAGACTCCACTGACCAAAAAAGCCCGCTACCTGGATAAACTGGTTGATGAACTGGCAAAAGGACGAAAAATGGAGAAAATCCTAAGGAATAATTCCTGATTACGAATGTCTAATTCCTAATTAAAGAGTACTCACTCATCGAATACACTCAATATCCTTTTAATGGTCAACCTTTTAATTCGCAATTCGTATCCTGATAGCTATCAGGACGTAATTCGTAATTATAAAATGCCTATCCTTGTCAACTAAAAAAACACATTCACATGAATAAACCAACTATCACTGCATTGATCACTGTCCAGAGAACCAACAATTCGAATTTACCGGATTCACACATCAAAGATTTCGGAGGTTTGCCTTTATTCCAAATCACGATCGACAAGTTACTTGCTGTCAAAGCCATTCATAAAATTGTCATTTCGACCGATTCCGACCTGGTAAAAAAGACCTATGGAAGTAATGGAAAAATTTCCATTATCGGCTTACCGCACCCCGATAAGTTTTCAGATCAACACGCAACAGAACGGATCCTGGAGGAAATGCCGACTTCGGACCTGATCACTGCTCATTCACTTGAAAAAACAGATGGCGAACATTTTATGCAGACACAATGCATCAATCCACTGCTTTCTGTCAAAACAATTGAAGAAGTCATTGAACGATACTACATGTATGTTATCAATGCGGAACATAAGCAATTTGACTCGGTAATGAGCCTGTGCAGAATTGAAAAGCGCCTGTATGATAACAGCAATTATCCTGCAATTACGTTAAGGAACGACCCGCATTTTGTGATTTTTGAAGACACGATCTTCCATGTGTTCAATCGTACAGCATTCTTAAAAAACAACAAGCAAAAATCAGGGAACAACCCGATGTTCTTTGAAGTACCCGAAATTGAGAATCTTGCAATTGAATCTCCTGCCACGTACAAACTGGTAAAACTGGTATATGACAATAAAAATCTGTTTCAGTGAGTTTAATCCTACTTAAAATTTCCACACGAACGCGATTGATATAAAAACAAAATCCCGATCCTGCATAAACCGGATCGGGATTTTATAAATTTTAAAGCTATCTACTTCTTAACAAACTGTCTTATTGAAATTTTATTCGTTTGTTTATCGATCATTTTCAACAAGTAAGTACCCTGGCTTAAACCGGACACATCCACTTGATTGGTCCCTGTGCTTGCCACATCATAGATTCTTCCTGCAATATCCGTTACCTGGAGATTGTATTGATTATCTGTTCCCGAATAGCTGATATTCATCACGTCTGTACAAGGGTTCGGATACAGATTAACCGTTAATAAGCTATTCTCATCCACAATCAATTCGGCATCTTCATCAGCAACAGCAAAAGGACTCAAACTGGTAATCCCTGCACGGCTGATCTCGTAGGTACTGTTAGCACCCGCTGCGGCACTTCCGGATGTCTGTGTATCCCAGGCACTATTCGTGTAGTGAGAAATATATGCATTGGTGCGATCAAATCCATTTACCTCTGATGTAACCATCCACCCCAATTTCAGGTTCATATTAACCGTACCAGCATCTGATTCAATCAACCATGTTCTATTCACCACACTTGCGCCGCTCGCACTGTTAAACCCTGAATTTTCAGTTCCACCTGTAAACACTCCGTTAAATGCTTTTACCATGAAGTTACCTGCTGTACCGGTAGAAATCTGCTGAATACTTGCCGGTGAATAGTTTGATTCCGTTCCGACCGGGAAGACCACATACGAAGAAAAAGCCGATACATACATCTGAAGTTTTCCGGCGTCCGGTGTCATGATATATCTGGTATTGCTGTATCCGGTGATATCCGCATTTTGTTCCAGAACCAGATTGTTATTCATTAAGCGGATATTTCCGCTGGTCATGGTCAATTCGTCATGGATACGAAGTGTTGAACCCAATACGAGATCACCTCCGGTTACCTCTACTATGAATTGTTCCAGGCTTGAATTCGAACCGTCAAAATAAATAGTATCGTTACCGGCGGTTGTAATATTCAAATGCAAATCAGAACTCATATTTCCAACAATCGGGCTGGCAAATTCCTGGTCCAGGGTCCCGTTTACTACGAGGTTATTGGAATTCAGGTTTAGTTTTCCGCTCACCAAACTCAATTCTCCTCCAACCGTTGCATCGCTATCCAGCATCACCTCACCTTGTGTAATGTTGATCTCAACATCATTCAATCCCGATCCGGTAAGTTCTTCACCGGTAGTAACAGTTGAATCTCCCATATATTCCACATCATAAGAAGCAGTTCCATCAAAGGCACCGCCATTGTTTTCCAGTTTTCCATTCATTACCTGTGCAAGACTTCCTGCATTCATAGTTAAAGTAGCGCCATTTTCAACGCTCAATGTTCCTTCATGCAGGTGCAATTCTCCGGCGATTGCCAAAGAACTTTTAAGCTGTACGGAACCCGAACTGCCTGTATAATCAATGTAAAGCTGATCAACGGAGGAACCGGAAGTGAATACCAGTCCGGAATTCAATGTATTTGCCGTTTCAATCCGGATGTTTGATGTGGCGGTGGATGTTAAAGCTGCACCACCCTGGATGTTCATGTTTCCGTGAATTTCCAGGTTATTCGCACCGATGTTCAATATCCCGGCGTTTAACTGCAGAACTCCATGCACCATTAAATCACTTCCCAGGGTCAAAACCGAAGTATTGTCATCCAAACTAATGTCTGCATTCTGCATATTTAATGAATTGATCTCAATACCACTTGTCTTGGAACCTCCGATATAATGAACATGGTAAGCTCCAGCTGAATTAAAAATCCCTCCCGTGGTTGCCAGTGAGCCATCGTTTCGGACAACTTTTGCATTTGCGTTCAGGGACAGGTTTGCTCCTGTATTCAACGTCAGCGTTCCATCATCCAGATGCAAGGAATCCGTGACAGTAACCTGTGAGGTAAAGGCAATAACTGATCCTGAATTCACAAAAGTATTCACTGTCATATCACCTGCATAAGAATAAGAAACCAATAAACCGCTGAAAACGATACGCTGAATATCAACACTACCGTTACCGCTAAACGTTCCATTCTGGATCTCCAATCCACTATTGGTAGAACTTGTAAGGGTTCCGTCAACAGTAAAAGTATTAAGCAACCCGGAAAAAGTCACATTGGTATTCATATTCACATCAATTCCGGACGGAATAATGATATCCTGATTACTCACATTCCCGGAAGGTGCTACACCACCCCAAGTGACAGGATCAGTCCAGTCACCATCGGTAACCGCAGTAAAAGCCAATAGTTTATTGGTGGAAATCGTTGTCAGAAAAAGAACAAGGAATCCCATTTTTAGTAACATTGTTTTCATATTGCTTTGATTTTAATGTATGTTTTAACATAAAGTTCCAGACAATCAGCTAATACATTGTTACATCCTTTTTAAGATTATTGCATAATTTTGGGATAAGTGAACAGAAGACCTGTTTTTCGAAAAAACTCTCGAAAAATGATACTCAGAACAAAACAATCAGGCGCGCATTAACGCTTTTTGTTTTTCTTCTTTTCCTTAAAGGGCCAGCGTAATTTCAGGTTTTTCATACTTTCATCAAAATTCCCTGCTCCGCTTTCAAAATGAACCAATACAGAGTCGAGTTTCTTTACATAATCCGAATCTGTAAACAGCACGTTAACCAGGCCTTTATTGTCTTTCAAATTTTTAGATAAAGAACTGATATCACCGGAAACAACGGCCAAACTATCCGTCACCGAACGAATGTTGACAATTGAATATTCGAGGTTATTTCTGAAATCCGTATCCTTTAGAATCATTCCAACTGTTCCTTTGCCCGCTTTCACATGTTGAACAATATCGCGGAGATCACCGGTTAGAACTGCTGTATTTTTCCCAATATACCTGAAATGCGTGACTACCGCTTTTACATCATCAGATACCTCCGGGTCCAATAACACGTTCAATAGCGAATGTTCGCTGTTTAGTTTGCCGGAAATATCTTTCAGATCAGACGTTATGGCATTTAAATTTTGATTGGTGCTGTTAAGCGTGCGAAGGGTTGCATCCATTTCCACCGTTCTTAAGGTGTGTAACTTATCCCCTTCATTTACTCTGGCCGCTCTGCTATTGGAAGGATTGATGTTTATGATCCTGTTCCCCATAATCCCATCGGTACCGATTACCGCAACCGCATCTTTACGTATAAATCGGCAGGCATCGATGTCGATAGCCATGAATACTTCAACCGATGTATCACTGGTGATCCTGATCTCATCTACTGTTCCAATATCAATTCCTGCATATCGGACACTGTTTCCTTTCCGGAGGCCGTTTACATTATAGAAATCAGCCTTAATACGAACCGTAGATCCGAATAAACGCTGTCTGCTCCCTACATAATAAAGGGCAGCAATGATACCCAATGTTCCGACCAGCACAATGATACCCAGCCTTATATTTCTGCTTGCTTCTTTTTTCATGGTTCAAAAAATTTTCGGATGGCATCATCCCCGGACAAACTGAGCTCTTCGTACGTACCTTCTGCATAACATCTTCCTTCAATGAGCATGATGATCCTTTCCGCAACCCGTTTGACACAGTTCATATCATGCGAGATAACAATTGAAGAAGTTTGGTATTTTTCGCCCAGTTCAATGATCAGTTCGATGATCTCTTTCGCAGTGATCGGATCAAGCCCGGTGGTTGGTTCGTCATAAAGGATAATTTCCGGTTTGAGAATCAATGTTCGCGCCAGAGCGATGCGTTTTCGCATTCCCCCTGAAAGTTCCGAAGGCATCATTTCGGCAGTATCCGGTAAGCCGACATTGGTCAAAGCCTCTTCAACGAGTTCATCGACTTCCTTCTCCGACATTTTTCTACGATGCCGGCGCAGCGGAAATTCCAGGTTTTCTCGAACGGTCATCGAATCATAAAGCGCATTGCTTTGAAAAAGAAATCC
>CBFGPJ010000199.1:0-6046 GCA_965650615.1 uncultured Fluviicola sp.
CTAAAACCCCGTAATGCAACAAAAATTCCAGGTTGCTCGGCAATGGAAATTTAGGTGCAGAGGTCGGGCCACCTTCTACCATATCCATGCGTGGTTGCCACCTGCGAACAAGTTCCCATAATTTGTCTTCCGGAAAGGGCTTTACAGGTTCTGCAACGGCTATCAGATCCGATTGCCGGACACCATCTGCCAATTCTTTGGCATATTCCAATACTTTTCCAGGTTCCTCTTTGTAGGTACGATTCAGGGATTTCAGAACATGCATCCATTGTTCCTTGGGAAAATAAGTCCCACCGTAAATCGGTTGTCCATTCGGGATGGTGAAACAATTCAGAGGCCATCCACCTCGCTGGGTCATTAATTGAACTGCGGTCATGTAAACCTGGTCCACATCCGGGCGTTCCTCCCGATCAACTTTGATACAAACAAAATGTTTGTTCATTAAAGCTGCCACTTCTTCATCCTCGAAGCATTCGTGCTCCATCACGTGACACCAGTGACAAGCGGAATAACCGACCGAAACAAGCACCAATTTTTGTTCTTTCTCAGCTCTTTCAAAAGCTTCCTTCGACCAGGGAACCCAATTTACAGGATTGTGGGCATGCTGCTGCAAATAAAGACTGCTTTCGTGAATGAGTTCGTTTGTGTATTGTTCCATAGATTAAAGGTACGAAAGTCGTGGAATGAATTTGTGAATTTCAGGAAGGATTTTCCGGTTTAAAATTAGTTACCATGGTAGAAGGAGGATAAGTGTACTCTTATCCGAAAGGACTGAAAAAAATACCTGAGACCCCCATAAACAAAGGGCTGTTCACCATATCGCGAACATGCAACCCGCTCCACCTCATCCATCAAATAATTCCCAATTCCTTGCAGATAATAAACAATCATTTGTCTTTTCCTTAATTGGATTAATTTTGTAGCTCAATTTTTATGGATGTGAAGCAATTACAACCTTTTCATGTACTTATTTATTTAGCTGGAATCCTTGCGATGTTAACCGGTATGAGCTTTTTAGTTAAAGGAGACAAGATTGATCTTTTTGGAACAGATATTCGGTTCCTTACGTTCAACGATGCCCTGACCCCGCCAAAGCCGGCAGAGAAGAAAGATATCACCAATATTGTCAAAGTTGACACAGTTGATGTGGAAGGTCTTTCTGCAGATACAACCATTAAGAACACGTTTGAATCGGACGGAAAGATGGGCGCTCCTGCCGGTGGCACCTTGTCCGCAGAAGCTGCAACAAGTCTTCAGTTCAATGCCAAAGGACAAGAAGCACTTTATACATTCTTTGAAAAACTGGACGCTGCAGCAAAGGGTAAAAAGGTCCGCATATTGCATTACGGGGATTCACAAATCGAAGGTGATCGCATGACGTCCTATATTCGTCAGCGCCTGCAAACGCAATTCGGTGGATTTGGCCCGGGAACCATTCCTGCCAAGAATGAATACAATACGATTACTTTCAAGCAAACCTGTTCGCCCAATTTTACCCGTTACACTGCTTTTGGAGGTGCAAGTCTGAAATCGCGTAAATACGGCTCGATGAACAGTGCTGCGCGTTTCACTCCTGAAATGGATAGCGCACAAATGGCTATTTCGACCAGTATCAAGGAAGCATTCATTGAAATTGAACCAACAAAAACAGCTTATTCACGTGCAAGAACATATAACAATGCAAAGATGTTCTACACAAGTTGTATCAAACCATGCAAAATAAAAGTCTATAACGGAACAACACTCATTCACGAGGACAGCCTGGAAAATGATGGAAAATACCACGTTCTCTCACTCGAATTTCCTTCCACTCCAAATAAATTACGCTACGAATTTTCTGCAGCCGTCAGCCCGACAATTATCGGTTTCTCTTTGGAAAGCGATTATGGGGTTATGGTCGACAATATCGGGATGCGCGGTTCAAGCGGAACATTTTTCGGAAAGATCGACCACAATACCGCATCCAAAATGTATTCTGACCTGAATGTTGAAATGGTTATTATGCAATTCGGAGGAAACGGTGTTCCGTATATGAATGATTCTTCATCCGTTCGACGCTATGCAAAACAGTTCAAAGGTCAATTGTATACCGTAAAAAAATTACGCCCGTCTGCTTCAATCATTGTAATTGGGCCAAGCGATATGTCGATGCAGGCAGTAAATGGTCGTGTAACTTATAAAATGCTTCCATTCCTGGTTCAGGAAATGACACGCGTTTCAAAAGATGTGGGTGCTTGTTACTGGGACCTTTTCAGTGCAATGGGTGGAGAAAATTCCATGCCTAGTTGGGTTGAAAAAGGATTGGCCGGGAACGATTACATCCACTTTACCAATCGGGGCGCAAGTATTGCATCACAGCTTTTCTTCGATGCTTTTGCCGCAGAATATGTCAAATGGAAACAAAGAGCTCAATAAAAACGGCATGTTCGTTGCTCAAATGAAATATTGGATGAAGTTTAGTTTTTATACCGCATTATTAGTTGCCTCATTGATTGCCTGTACCGGTCAGTCGCAAGAAGTGATCCTGCGTGATAAAACTCCGCTCGACACCTACATTTATCCCAATTTTCATCACCTTGACACCAATTTAAAACGCCAATATCCTTTCATCAATTTTGAAAACAATTGTTTCCGGTTTTACAGCCCGCAAAGTGCCAATTGGGAACGTCTTTTCCAGGACTTCGCGAACATGGTAACCGAAAAGAATTGTAAATTGAATTTTTACCACATCGGCGGGTCGCATCTTCAGGCAGATGTTTATACACACGACATCCGGACCTATTTGCAAACGCATTGGCTGGATATTCCGGGAGAACGCGGATTGATATTTCCTTTTGATCTTGCAAATACAAACAATCCCTGGAATTACGAGTTTCATTCCAAAAATAACTGGATTACCCACCGAAGTGTCAATTACAACCGTCCGGAAGGAATTGATTTCGGATTATTGGGCGCAGTTGTTGAGTCACCCGATTCCATCGTAGAGATCAAATTCAATTATGATAAAACGGATGTTAAACCCGGATTTACACGACTTCGTGTCTACCACAATAAAGGAGTCTTCCCATATGAGCTTAATTTCGGGCCCGATGAAATCCTGATCGTAAACAAATTCCGTAATGAAACATTGGGTTACACGGAAACTATTTTTACAGACCCGGTGGATACTTTCAATCTTCAATTTACACGATTGATTGCGGGTCCTTACAGATTACAGCTCAATGCATTTCAGTTGAGCAATGCATCGCCCGGAGTTTCCTATACCGCTATCGGGATTAACGGCGCGGGATTGTATACTTACCTTGCCAACAAGAATTTTGAGGAGCAGCTAAAAGAATCTCCACCTGATTTCTTTGCATTCTCCGTCGGAACAAATGACGCCAACGTTCCTTACAGTTCGTTCGACCCGGAAACATACAAGAAGAACCTGGAATCCATGATACTCAAAGTACTGACGGCCAATCCGGAATGCGCCATTTTGCTTACTGTTCCAAATGATGCAGGTTACAAGAAGAAATACCTCAACAAAAATGTCGCCAGGGAACGTGAAGTCATCATAGAACTGGCCAAAAAATACCAATGCCCCGTTTGGGATTTTTACGGGATCATGGGTGAATTGGGCTCTTCCCGTATTTGGAAGGCCCACGGCCTAATGCGCGCTGATTTAGTGCACTTTACAGCGCCGGGTTATCATCTGAAAGCAGATCTGTTCATCGATGCCTTTGAAAAGTGGCTGGAACAAATGGAAAGAAGAAAATACATCAATTAAAATATCCTTTAAACCTATATGGAATCATTGCACCGCATTTTTAGTTTCACACATATGTCAGCTGATGACCTGGCATTTAACCGTCTGGATTTTTGGATTTTCTTCCTGGCGTTCATGGTGCTTTTCAGTTTCCTTCACAAACACCAGTTGGTGCGGAGTATGTTCATTACTGTTGCCAGTTTGTTCCTGTATTTTAAAACTTCCGGCTTCTTTGTGACACTTTTGGCGCTTTCCGTGGTGGTCAATTTTTTCCTTGGGAAATGGATTTTTAAAGTTGAAAGTAAATTGGGCCGTAAATGGATCATTGCATTTTCCGCAATTTTCAATTTATTCTTCCTGGGATACTTTAAATATGCGCACTTTTTCACCGATTCCTTCAATAAAATGTTCCACACCGACTACGAGATCTTCAACTCCTTTGCACAATGGGGGAATGGATTTTTCGGGGAAGGAACTTTCGAAACCATGATCTTAATGCCGGCCGGAGTAAGTTTCTTTACTTTCCAGTCGATCAGTTATGTTGTGGATATTTACCGCAAGGAAATTGAACCGGTAAAGAACTTCTGGGATTATTCGTTCTATGTCACCTATTTCCCGCATGTGCTCATGGGACCGATCGTTCGTGCACGGGATTTCATTCCCCAGATCTATCAGAAATTCAACCTAAGCCAAAAAGAATTCAGCGAGGCTGTCTTCCTGATCATGAAGGGGCTTTTCAAAAAGATCGTTTTGGCCGATTTCATTGCAACACACTTCATCAACACCATTGTAGACAATCCTGAAACATATCCGGGATACTGGAGTGTCATTGCCATGTGGGGATATTCTCTGCAGATTTACGGTGATTTCTCCGGTTATACAGACATTGCGATCGGAATTTCCAAACTGATGGGTTTCGAGCTGTTACCAAACTTCAATTCTCCCTATAAAGCAAACAGTGTGGCTGACTTCTGGAGAAGGTGGCATAAATCATTGGGATCCTGGTTAAGGGATTACCTGTATATTCCGTTGGGAGGGAATAAAAAAGGGACAGTAGGAACTTATATTGCGATCATCATCATTTTTATCTTCCTGATCTTCATCACCGGCTGGTTTGAACTGATCTTCGTATATGTCGGATTAATGAGTTTATACGCCATTGCCATTCTTGTCAGTCCGAAAGTGAAAACATTCATGCACCGCGACTTGAATTTATTGATTACAATGATCCTGGGGGGGCTATGGCACGGAGCTTCCCAAAACTTCGTGATCTGGGGAGCAATGAACGGATTGGCGCTGGTGATTTACAATCACTGGAAAAAGATCTCACCGTATGAAAAAAGTTCCTGGTGGATTGTCCATTTCTGGAAAATCCTGTTGACTTTCAACTTCATTACCTTCACGCGGATTTGGTTCCGTCTGAAAAAAGAAGGAGCCCCGGAGAACATGCTGGATCGGATCTTTCTTCATTTTAACTTCAAATGGGAAACTTTCCAGGTAATGATTGATAAATACTACCCGGCACTTTTGATCATGCTACTAGGTTTTTTCCTGCACTGGATGCCACAAAAATGGAAAAATTTGATGGTGGGGAGTTTCGTGAAGACTCATTACGTACTGCAAATGTTAATCATTGCTGTTTTCATTGTGATCTTGTACCAGGCGGCTTCCAATTCCTTCCAACCTTTTGTATATTTGGAGTTCTAAATAAAATTGATAATGGAGAATTTAAAAATTGAAAAGAGCTTTAAGTCCTTACTTTTCAATTGTCCATTTTCAATTCTCAATTCATAGATATGTTACCGGAAGTTCACTTTCAGGATTTGGGGCTGATCGATTACCAGGAGGCCTGGGATTACCAGGAAAAACTCTTCGGGGAAACCATTGCCTTGAAAATCGAACGCAGAAATGGTACCAGCACGGAAGAGACCAAAAATCACCTGCTGTTTTGTGAGCATCCGCATGTTTTCACCCTGGGGAAAAGCGGCACGGAAGATCACTTGCTCCTGAATGAGCGTGGCCTGGAGGAACACGAAGCAAAATTCTATAGGATCAATCGCGGAGGCGATATCACGTACCATGGTCCCGGACAATTAGTCGCTTACCCACTTTTGGACCTCGATTATTTCTTTACGGATATTCATAAATACATGCGTTACCTGGAAGAAGCAGTTATCCAGGTTCTGGCCCATTACGGGATCAAAGGCGAACGCTCACAAGGATTCACCGGTGTATGGATTGACCCGGAAAAACCGACTGCACGAAAAATCTGTGCGATGGGCGTAAAATCATCGCGTT
>CBFGPJ010000200.1:0-6032 GCA_965650615.1 uncultured Fluviicola sp.
TTCCCAGGGTGCCTGAAAGTGATGTCGTGGGGCCAAAAGATGTTTGTCCGGAAAAATAACCGGCAACATAAGATTCGTTCAAACCGGTTACTTCGATATCAGCAGCTTCGTTTGTTGTTTGGCTAAAGGTACTTGCACCCCAGGTTTGAGACCATAGCGGTAAGACCGATACGGAAAAGCAAAGTGAGCAAATAATGAGGATTAGCTTCATGGCAATAGGTGTTTTACAGAATAAGACGAGAAAAGCAATAAAAAGTTGGACGGACAAAAAAGAGTTTTTCCGGTGAATACGTGATTTTCGGTATGTAACTTGAAATAATTGCTTCTCAACCTTCTGTTATTAAATCCGTTAGTTTTGGAAACAAGAGGATAATAAAATGGGAGAGGTCGTTTTATTTATTAATCTTCGGAAAGATAAGGATTCCAGATTCAACAAAAAACGTGTTTTGTTCAGAAAACAAGTCAAATCACAAAAAATAAGACGAAACAATTCACTTTGTTATAAGAATCACAAAGTAATTCAAAACAGGTGTTTTTTTGTTGTCAGAACCGATAGGCAAGAAGTAAATCCATGTTGTAATCACTATACAGGATCGAATAATCGAAAGCGGCGCCAACCTGGAAATGACCCAGAATATTCCCACGGATGGAAAAGATATTTCGCAGTTCCAGCAGACGGAAAGCATAAGCAATATGTACTTTTTGGAAAAGTCCGAGATTCAGTCCGGCATCGAGGTTGATGTTCCGTTCACGGTAAAACAGGAAGAAGGGAGCAAGCTCTGCTTTTCCCTTAAAAAGCAGGAAGTTGTAAGACAGGTTGCCGTAAAATTCCCGCTGGTCTTTGATCAGGTCCAAACCGTCTTCCTTCACGGAACTGGCAAAGAGATTTTTTGCAGATGCACCGATAGTCCAGCCGCGGTAACGGTATTGGATCCCGAAATCCAGGTCTGCGTTGAATGTAAGTTTGGAAGACGGGCGATCGGCAATTTGACCCAGATTTTCCCAGTTCATGGCATTGAAATTGAGTACCGCACGCGCTCCCAGATCGAGCCTGTTCGATTTTTTCCATCGGAATGTACGTGTATAACCGAGGTATACGATATTCCGGTTGTAGAAAGAGTATCCGTCAAAGATGTAGGACACATTGACAGCATTTTTTCTGTCAAGGTTATAGATATGATTGAAGTATAGATTAACCGGCTTTACCCAAACACTGTTGTCATTATCGTCGTCATGATCCGTTGGAACGTATTTGTATTTTGCATATGCTGCAAAAGACGCATGATAAGCGGTGTCTTCATTTCCGGCAGCAGTATTGTAATAATGCATGTTCTGATAATAGATGTTCGGGCGCAAGGTGTTTTGTGCAAGTAGCATCGGGTATCCGGATATCCAGATGAGCAGTGTAAAGATCAGGCCTTTCATCATTTTATTTTAATGTGTTGAAATCATTTAAAGTGTTTGCCATGTAGCCCGGCACTATGGAAATATGTGTACCGCCCAGGTAAGTATAGAGTGTTACGTTTCCTGCTCCGCCTAATCCGTTCAGTGCATCTACGGAATTGGAGTAATACACGAATTCATCGGCATCCCCATGATGAAGAAAGACCTGTCCAACAGGATTCCAGCCATGGCTGAAGGTGTTTTTTTGCAATACCTGGTTCATGACCACATCCGAACCGTCTATGATGTGATTCAGGAAATACTCCCGAAGCGTTTGTGAGGGAATTTTTGAAGGAGGAAATATGGCCGCATACTGGTCGTAAACCGGATAAGAATACAGCTGGTCTGTTGGCCGTTTCAGTTCCGGACTGAATTTGTTCAGGCTATACAGTCCCCACGAGAAGATGTTGTTGATGAGAAGCTCCTCGTCCTTTTTTTCAAGGATTTTAAAAATAAATCCTTTGAAGTTATATGGGCCCGCCAGTCCGGAACTCGCAACAACCGTAAATTCGGAAGCATATTGTTCCTGGATGAATTTGTGAGCAGACAAACTGGCACCGGCACCTTGCGACCAACCGGACAGGAAAAGCCGGTTATCATAAGAAATTCCCTGTTGCGAAAAAAATTCTTTTACAGCCAAAAGTCCGTCGATATTGGCTTTGAACAGTTCTTCATACGCAAGGTACGGATGTTCTTTTTCTTTTGTTATGCCAAAACCGATATAGTCCGGGATAAAGACAGCAAACCCATTGGATGCCCAGGCAAGGGCAATGTTCCGCGTTTCATTGAAATCTTTCGAGCCTCCGTTATAATTGGATGGTGTTTCCATTTTCGACTGGTAAAAGGCACTCAGATTTACCGGAATGGTTGTTCCATGGAAATAAGCGATCAGGTAAGTTGTATCCATGTTGTCAGGAATAAGAAGCAGCCCGCGTGAATCAATCTGCTTTCCCTGGTAGATGGTGCGGTACTTAATCGTATAGTAGGTGACGCCATTCTCTATGACATTGGTGGTGGAAAAATCGAGCTTCCCGGCAATTTCCCCCATAGGAATATGTCCGTTATTACTTGATTCGATCAATGTCCCGCGGTCCTTGTATTCAAGTTCCGCTATTTTCTTTTTGCATGATTGAATTCCAACCGGGAAAAGAATCAGCAACAGTATTGAAAGAGTTTTCATATGAATGGGAATTCATATAAATATAAGGGATCACTGCCTGTAATCCAAGTTTATTTGCCCAGTATATGTAGAAACCCGCTTCTGAAATTATTCAATTCTTTTATTCCGTTCGGATAGTATATAAAGAAATAAACCCCGTCAGTTAAATTCTCGCCGGAAAAATCATTCTTATAACCATTCTTTTGATAAAGAATATTTCCGTAACGGTTTAAAATTACCAGTGTATTGTTGAGCTGAGAATAAGCGTCATCAATAACAAAGTACTCGTTATTTCCGTCTCCGTTCGGTGTAATGATATTCGGTAATTCATCTTCACAATTAACAGTATGAACGATTAAAGTATCGGAAGCAGTACAACCATTTGGTGTGGTTGCTGTTAAGATCAGTTCCTGATCAAATAAGATCGGAATGCTGGTACTGTTTCCATAGGTTGTCCATTGATATGTATTCGTATCATTTGGGAAATAGAAGGTGTATACATCATTCAGGCAAAAAATTGAATCAGGCAGGATATTCAGGTTTGGCATCAGGAATAATGGAATAAATACAGAGTCCTGGTAACGGCAGCCAAGTGCATCCCAATATTCAATGGTGTACGTTCCGGAATGAAAGGAATCGACCGTAATGTTCAGAGTGTCTTCATTAAAGGTCCCGAAAGGTGTAGTCCAGAGAATACTATCGGCATTCGTAGTAATTGAGCCCGAATCACCCTGGCAATAATTTGAAAAATCCAGGTTGATGGAAGTATTAAAGTTGGATGTGATCACGGTCAATTGGGCAACGTTTGTGGGACAACCGAATTGATCTTGTCCGGAAACAGTAACCAAGCCATAGTTGTTGGAACCGTTCAAGTCGAAAATATCTGTTGTAACAGTATCTAAATTGGAATTCCAGGTAAGGGAATCAATCATTGGTGTGCTGATTTCAGCGATGTCGGTATCGTAATAACAAAGTGTAATTGTATCATTGACCAATTCAATTTGAGTTGTTTGAATAATAAGCACGCTGTCAATAATTGAAGTGCTGTAACATTGATTGGAAATTTGTACAGAAATCAAAGGATTGGTATTTAAAGCACTGAAGGGAATGGTTACCTGTGAACTGGTTCCGTAAAGGATGGGTCCGTTTTGCCAGCTTACAGTTTCTGTACTCGTATTCACAGAGAAGAATCCATCTTCCTGTTGACAAAGAATTGAGTCACCGCTTATTTCGTAATGGCCCAGGCTGTCCACCAACTCAACACTCACGGTTCCGTATGCGGGCGGACATACGGTCGATTCATAAGCTATAATGAAGGAAGTATCAGTTAGTAAGTTTGTAAGCAAAAATTGATTTCCACTTGTAATCAAGGTTGTATCAATAGAAGAGTACCAATTCATAGTATAGGGCGAAGTGGAAGCAATTACCACATTTGAACCGGCACAAACAGTTTGCGATTGAATGATCGGTGGTATTGACTCACCCGGTAAACTAATTGAAACTGAATTGGTTTGAACAACACAACCATATTCATTGGTTGCGGTTGCATAGTAAGTCCCGGGCTGAGAAACAGGATAAAATCCTCCGGAAGTCTGTCCGTTATTCCATTCATAATTCAAATTGGCAGGTGTCCCCAGGATGATAATCGTATCCTGATAGCACAAGGTGGAATCTGTAATACTAATATTTACACTGAATGATCCGTCGATGATTTCAATGCTGTCAGTTATCGTGAACCCGCATTGAGTGATTTGGACAGAATAAACTCCAGGGGAGTTAACTGTGATGTGATCCTGTGTTGAATTGATCGGGGCCCAACTGAATAGCGGGGTTCCGGAATAGGCCAGTTGGATGTCTATTTCTTCAGCCGGGCACAAATACTCATCAGGCATAACTGTAATGCTTGGAGTGGTATATTCTCTTAATTCATATGGCGGAGAAGTTAAATGACAACCTTCATTGTCAACTACATGACAATAATAAAAGCCAAGATCTTCTCCATAGCATTGGTTCGTGTTCGAAAGACTGTCGCCTTCCGGACCGATCCATGCATAAGATTGGTAATTAGCTGGAATTGACATCAGAACCGAATCGTATGGGCAAATAATGGCATCGGCAGGGATGGAGAAAATTGCTGGGGCAGTTTTTAGCGTAATGTAATGAGAGACACCGAAGTCCTCAGAACAGCCATAAGAATTAGTAATGGTTCCTGAATAGGAGTAAGTTCCGGGCGTATTGACTTCAATACTGTCGTTTCCGTTGTTCCAGATAATTCCTGGGCCTGTCCAGGAAAAATTAGTTGTTGGGTTGTTAACAACCAAAAAAACAGATCCGTTTTCACAAAGCAGGTTGTCTCCGGAAATATTTCCCAACCAGGTTGGTACAGGATTTACTGTAATGTAGAACATTTTCGAAGCACTGTAGGGAACAGTATCGATCCCGCATAAATTGTGATAACCGATAATTACATCCAGGTTAACGGTATACCAACCGCTTGTCTGTGGCTCAAAACAGGTTTTTAATTTCGTTAAGTTTCCGCTGGATTGACCCGAAATAGTCCATTCTGCAGAATAAACCGGGTGGGGTAGGTCCAGATCAAAAAGAGCTTGCGGATTGGTCAATAGATCGATTCCTGCAAAACAAACTTCATCTCCCAAACAAACAGTAATGGAATCTCCGGTTGGAATAGTGGTATTCATGACAATATCCAGGTCCATGGTGTCAAAAGGAATGATTTCGTCGTACGAGATATAAAACTCATCTGAACTGAAACAATATTGGTTAGAAACATGAACACTGTAATGACCACCCAGATGAATATTAAACGGCCCCGCTCCATTAAGGATTGTACCATCCGGTTGAATGGTGGTTAATATGGTCCCGGTCTGGATATTGGTATAATTGATCGTTAAGCTGTCCGGATAACAGAAATGGTAATCGTTGTAAGAAGGTGGTTGATTGGAGTTTATTCCATAGTTATCTGTCAGGTTGGGTAAAAGTGGAATAGGATCTGAAATGGCGTATATGCTATCGATATCCATAGCGCATTCATCATCCCGTTTCACATTTACCCAGTAATTCCCGGTTGTCGTTATTCCCATTCCTTGATAAGTTGAGCCTGTGTTCCACAGGAAAGAATAACTGGGGCCGTAATCAGTCCAGGTAAGCGTGTTGTAAAAGATATAACCATATTCGCAGAAACGAACGGTATCCGGTTCAGGAACAACGTAATTATCATCTGTAATGTAACCAATCAAAGAATCTGTAGGATTGTTGTAATAATAATTCAGGGTCTGGTAATCGTGATTCACATAATTAACCAGGAACGAGTTGCGGGTTGAATCACCTGCTAAGAAAACATGAGGTTCGCTGGGATGTGCAATTAACCCATAATTTGAGTTATTGATGGTACCAACGGGATTTAAACTGT
>CBFGPJ010000201.1:0-6012 GCA_965650615.1 uncultured Fluviicola sp.
GATTTAATGCCATGATCCAACAGCAAACTGATTTACTGCTTGGTGAAATAAAGAAAGTGCAAAAGCAGACAGATGAGAAGTTCGATAAATTATTTAAACATCTGGGAATTCAGGAATAATTATTTATATCTTTAAGCTACTAACAGAGAAGGGTATTCTTTCTCATTAAAATTATACGCTGACGAGAAGAATTAGTTCGAGAGGACTAGTTGTACAAAGAGTACTTTAAAACTAGCCTTCATCATTTAATTCTAACATAAATGATAAAAGGAATTTTCACCTTAATGACTATGATAATAGTCGGTAGGGTAAAATCAATTAGCATTACTAAAAAGGGATTTAAAATTACTTTTAAGTGATGAAAAAGGGAGCCTCCGTCAGCTCCCTTTTCCTTTTTATCTTTTATGACAAGGTTCACTACAATACTTGCACCCATCAGCTGTTCGATATCCAATTCTTATTGCTTCATTAACCGCTGAAGAACAAGAAAGGTGATTCCCTAGGTCTCTCTGATTATAAGCCTTAGCTCCTTCTTTACATCCATCTACATGGACCTCATGCTCACCACCTGATTGAGCATTCATGTTTACATAATATCTTGGCATAGTGTTTAAATTAAGATTGCTCACAATATAATTAATTTATAACTTCAAAAACAAAACAAAGCCTATCAGCTTTAATTTCAATTTTGTCACATTCTATTATCATTTACTTATATACGTAAATGACTTATAATTAAATAAAATCTTATGGACAAATTATGGATTGCTCACACAGTAGCGTATATGCTTAAAGTAATGAAATCAGGCGCTGATCTATCACAACATAGAAAACCCTTCGCTTCAATTAGACATGGGAATTATGATGACTTTATTGATGAAGTGGATGGTGAATTGCCATTTATGATTGTATATAATGCTGGGAATATTGAGGATGATGTTAACAAAATCTCTCAAAAAACACATTTTGACTTCGCTGGTTTAATTAAGGCAGGACCCTCAATGAAAAAGTTTTATTACGAGTGTTTCAATTCATTTGGACGTATAACTGATCCAGATATTCCAGATCAAATATTTGAGGATGTTGCATTATTTGAAATCGGATTAAGAATGCATGCAAACAATAATGAATTACTTGATGAAAGAGAAGAATTTGAAGGTGTTATAAATAAACTCAGTGACTTTAAAAACCTGACACTAAACGAAAAAGAAGCTTTACATCAAGGAAGGAAATTTCTAAATATGATTAAGCATGGAAAACTATCTTTCCCTTCTTGGGATGAAGGGATTCAAGCATTTCTACAAGCCAAACAAATACAATTAAATCATAAGCTCACAGTTCAGTAATATGTAAACTGCTGAATAACAACTTTATTTTTATTATAAAAGGTCACCCTGTTTGAGTGACCTTTATATTGTTTAATATTGCTGGTGTAAGCGATGACTAATTACCGATTAATCGCGCCCCTACTGTTTTATAATAAATCCTATTTTAAGCTGAACAGCCTTTCCAGGCAAAAAGCGCGACGGCTATCCAGGCAAGGCCTTTTATGAGGAAGAACAAAAAACCGGCAATTCCAGCACGCTTAAGCCATTTTTTACGTTTAAGTGCTTTTTCATCAACTTGCAGCTGATCCTGAAGTTCTTGTTGCTGTTCTTCCACTTGAATCAAAAAACGCCATCCATCATTCTGACGGACAGCGTCTATTTTCATTTATACTTAATCTTCGTCTTCATCGTCACCTTCATCCGGAGCATCATCGTAAGAATCGTCGTCGTCATCATCAGCAACATCTTCTTCCTCTTCTCCTTTTGCGTCAGCTGAATCGAAATCATCTTCGAAATCATCCTCATCGTCATCATCTACAGATGGAGATTTCAATGTAACCTTAGGCAATTTTACCAGGTAAATGATCTCATCTGTTTCCCACAATAATGAGTCGAACACTTCACCGGTAATCGGGTTTGTCATTTTTGTAGTGCTTCCGGAAAACCCCTCCGGGAATGCGATTAATAATTGTTTCTTCTGATCGATATTCAGCTTATCATAGCTAATGATTGACTTTTTTTTCGACATGCTATTATATTTCTAGTTTGATGATACGATGAGTTGGAATAAGAACATGTTGTTTTAAAACGATTGCAACGTCTGTTACTGCCCAGATAGTTGTATTCACAACCTTCTCCCCACTATCGTCTGCAAAGTAAATCTTTACTTTATAATGTTCCAAATTCCCAAGTGAAATTGCACGATTTACATCCGCTTTGCGAATGGCAATCAAATCTGTGTCTTCCAAAACTTCCTCTTTTGGAAAATGCAAACCTGCCACTTCTTCTTTTTCAATTTGAACAAAATTAGTTGTGTCCATTTCCATTTTTGAGCAAAAATAAATGAATTGATGAATTGAAAACTGAGTTTTCGACTAAACTTATAAAAAAACATTTAAACGACGAAATGTTTAATACTTTTCAACAAAAAAAGACCCATGAATACATGAGTCTCTAATTAGTTTAGTAGTGTTTTAGTTTGTATGTCGCGTGTGAACAATCATTAATAATGAAAATCAGGTTGTTTCTAAGTTTTTAAATCGGTCAAGTCTTTGACGGAGATAGAACTGTATACTCTTCAATAAAACTAGAAAATGAAAAAACTGCCTCTCCATTGCAGTGTTTTTCCGTTTTAACTTCAACCTAACATAGAAAACAACCTGATTCCATTCTCCTTATTTCCTCTTCTAAGATAGCTATGTATAATAAACAAGATCTGTAGAATGAATAAATACCGGATTTGAATGAATATTTAGCAGAACTAATTTAACAGGCCTTACAAACTTTCTAATATCTGGAAGAAAATGTCGCGTTTTGCCGGTGATAAAGGCACCTCCGATCCGTCTTTCATAACCACTGCTCCACCGTTTCCTTTGTCATAACGGTCAACAAAATTCAAGTTGATCAAATGCGACTGCTGTACGCGTAAAAAGTTATGTCCGGATAACAATGTTTCGTAATCTTTCAGTGTTCTGGAGACCAGGATCTTTTTCCCTTCTGTCAGGAAGAATGATGTATAATTCCGGTCTGCTTCACAACGGATAATGTGGTCTAAATCTACCACGTGAACACTTTCCTGGGTTTTCAAAACCAACCTGCGTTTCTGATTGGGCTGAATGTTGTTCTGTAATGCTTCGAATTGTGGTTCCTGCTTGGCATCTGCTTCTTTCATAGACTCCAAAGCGCGCTCAAGGGCTGCCTTCAATTCCTCCGGATCAACCGGTTTCAAAATGTAGTCCAAAGCAGAGAATTTGATCGCTTTTATTGCGAATTCCTCATGAGCCGTGATAAAAATTACTTCGAAGTTTTTTTCCGGAACAGCTTTCAATAAATCGAATCCTGTACCATCAGGCATTTGGATATCGAGAAACACCAGATCCGGGTTAATTTCTTTGATGGCAGCTAATCCTGATTGCACGTTTTCCCCAACCGGGAATGTTTGAATGTCCAAATCAAATGATTCGATCATTTTAGCAATTAATTCACGTGTTCGTTGCTCATCATCAATGATTAATACTTTTTTCATGCTTTGTCAAAGTAATTTTCGGAAAGATAGACATTTAATAGAATTAAACGCTCAGTAAGGGCGTTTATTATAAAAAGTGCCTTCGACTACGCTCAGTCACCTTTTTATTAAAACTATCTCCGTAATAAGCCAGGGAGACTGAGCGTAGTCAAAGTCTCAACTGCTTACCCCTTCTGTCCTGTATGGCAGATAAATATTCACCAATGTACCGGTTTCCTTTTCTTTATCGTAATCCTCTATTTCCATCCGTCCAAGGATCTTGTATTTGTAGCTCAGATTATTGATCCTGTCCTGTGTGATCTTCATGGCCATACTTTTGTGTTCCGCACTTTTTTTGTTGTTCGCTGAACCTTTTCGACCGATTCCATTGTCCTCGATCATCACATGGAGCATTTCCTCATCTTTGGTGAAACGCACATGAATAAATCCTCCTTCAATGGTGTGCAACTGACCGTGCTCGATCGCGTTTTCAATGAACGGCTGTGTGATCATAGGCGGGATCACAGCTTCTTCCTGGAGCAACTGCTCATTGACCGAAACTTCGTATTCGAAGCGATCACCGAAACGCAACTTCTGGGTCTCCAGGTACTTATTCAAAATGTCGATCTCTGTGCTGAGCGGAATAAATTCTTTGGAAGAGTTTTCCAGGATCAAACGCATCAGTTTGGAGAAATTGATCAGGAATTTCGTTGAGTTTTTCGTATCGTTCTCATAAATGTAACTCTGAATTACCGACATCGCATTGAAAACAAAATGCGGATTCATTTGCGAACGCAACAAGGTTTGGTTCATTTCGGCTTCACGCTGTAATTGGCGGATATTTCGCTGTTTCCACCGGTTGTAGATAATGAATGCTCCCAATGCCAGCAAGACAATAAAACCGATAATGATATACATCTGGAAGATGTTCCGAAGTTCCGTGTTTTCTTTTTGTTTGCGCTGCAATTCGATGGAATCTGCCTGGATCGCGATCAAACGTTCCCGCTGTTCGGAACGGTACAACTCAGACAATTCGGCAATCTTGGCGCTGACTTCTACAATCCGGGCACTGTCCGAATAATCGGAATACATATCCAAATACTGGTATGCCAGTTTCATATTCCCCGTTTTCTTATATACGTCCGCAATTTCTTTGTAAGACGGATAAATCCCACCGATGTACCCATATTGCGAACGAATAGCAATGGAACGGTTCAGGTAATTGAGCGCATTTTTGTATTTCCCCTGTTCAGCAAAAACAGTTCCCACTAAATGGTATACTGACGCAATTTCAGACCGGTTCGAAGCAGATTCAAAATAGACCAGCGCCATGTTGTAATAACGCAGGGCCTCATCGTATTTCTTTTGTTCATTAAACGCATTCCCCAGGTATTTATGCGCCAATCCCAATCCATCCTGGTCATTATACGCCTGAAGTGTCAGGACAACTCGTTTTAAATCTGCAATCGTCTCCTCGTATTCTTTTTTGGCCAGTTTCACCAGTGCAATGTCCGTATCTGCCAATCCAACCAACCGGAGATCCTGGATTTTCAAAGCCGTTTCCCGCGATTGCATGAAGAAATTATTGGCATTGTCGTAATTGAAGATCTGGTATTGTGATTCACCGATCTCTCTTTGGTACTGGGCAATTTGAGGATAATCATTTGCCTGTTTTGCCAATTGGAGTGCGATAAAATTCTTGGAAACGGACAATTCCACCTGCCCGAAGAAATTATAGATCGCCGATTGCATGTTGACACATTTCGCGGTCAATGATTTATCCGTAGAGCGGCGCGCATATTGAATCGACGTCTCGGCAAATTTCAGTGAAGCATCCCGTTTGTTTTGCTCCATGTTCAATTTCGCCAACAAGCGGTTTGTTTCTGCGATCAGTGCATAACTTCTCACCCGTTTCGAAAAACGAAGGGCTTCAGTCAAATAAATATCTGCTTGTTCGAACTCGCGAAAGGCAATGTGGTATTCGGCCAATAAATGGAAAATATGGACCTGGTTCAGTTTGGAATCTGTGCGCGACAAATAAGGCTGCAACTGAAGAATCTTGGCGTAGTAAGCCGTTTTATTCCCAAGCAATGCTTCAACCCGTAAATCAAAGATCAAAGCCTGCAATTTGGCAGAATCGGATTCCGCACGGCTCGCATCAATAATCGCATAACGGATAGAGTCTGCTTTCTGGACGTTGTTCAGTTGGTAGAATTTTCCAAGCGCTACCTGGCGCCAAAATTTCTTGGTAGTGTTCTTCTCCGTAAGATATGCCTTGCGGTAGCTTCCTTCATCTCCATTACCAGCCTTTGCTTGATTTGAAAGACCAAAAAAGCAAACAACCAGGATTGAGAGGGAGAGAATGAACCGAAACATGCACTAAAAATAGCTTTTTTCAAATAGAAAAAGGCCCTCCCCTGTGATCTGCTCACAAAAAAGAACCTTTCAAAAATTATCTTT
>CBFGPJ010000202.1:0-5974 GCA_965650615.1 uncultured Fluviicola sp.
ATGAAAAGCATGCGGTGAGTTTCCAGGTGAAAAAGTACACGAAGAAGTAATGGACGTACGGTTTGCCATTTGGCAAAATGGAATTTGTGTCAAAACCGCACCCGACGGATGCGGTCTTTATCAAATACCTCGTTAATCTTTTAGAAATTTACTGCGTTTTACCCCGTTTTGAATAAAATATACACCCGGTTGTAAATGAGCGACATTGATGACAGTTGCAGGTTGAGAGATAAAGCTCAGGGATTTCCCATTGATATCGAAAAGGTATAGATCCTGGGAAGGATCAACTTCCGATAAGTGCAACTCATTATGAACCGGATTCGGATAAATAAACCAATTGTCCTGAGCTTGCTCATTTAAACCGGCATAATTTAATTCACCCAATTTGATAGCAAAAGGATTATATACTCCTTGCGCGCTTGAATAATTGTTTACGTGTGTATTGATATTTAAATCGGCTTGTCCGGAGTAATGCCCTCCGATATAGGTTGGTCCTGCATTGCTGTGTGTCACGTTAAATACCGTTGTTACTCCACTTCCAAGTAATGAAAATTGTTCCAGGAAGGTTCCCGTACTTGAAAGCTTACAAATGAAAGATTCTGAAATTGTAGGGCTGGTCAGGGAGTAATTTAAATCCGGATAGCTGATTGCTTGTTCAAAGCGTCCGGCAGCATATACGGTTCCTGCTGTGTCAAGGTCGATTGAACGGCATGACTGATCTCCGGATCCGGTAATATAATTGACCCAATTAAAGTTTCCTGACAAATCTAAACTTAAGAAGTAAGCATCGATACCATCAGAAGCAATATCCTGGACACCTGACCCAAAGTCGAAATCAAATGAGCCGGAAACAGATGTATTGAACTGCCCGGTGAAGACTACTGAATTACCGATGCTTTCACAATCAAATCCATAACCTCCAGGAATTGTGTGGACCCAGTTTAATGAACCATCTGAAAGCAAACTCAAAAGAAATGCAGCGCCATTTGGTTCGGTTACATTTAAAACGGCTCCTGACGGATCAAAATCAACAGTGTTTGAAAATTTTCCGGTCAGATAAACCTGTCCGTTTCCGGCAACACACAGACCTGCTGCGACATTTAGTTCATTCGGGTAGTCCATTTGAGAGAACCAGGTGTAATCGCCGTTTGTTGAAAGGTGTAAAATGAAAAAAGCGCTATTACCAGTTGTCGTGAAATGTGTTTGTGTTCCGTTTGATGGATCCCAGTCGTAAGACCCGGTGAATTCTCCGGATACGTATACTTCTCCGGTTGAGCTTACTGCAATTTGACGTGGCAGTATGGATCCTCCATTTGCATTTGGTGAATGAACAGCTTTAATCCAAAGTGGGTTTCCGGCAGCATCCAGTTTAAATATGAATATTCCGTTTTCATCGGTCGGAGTGGTGTTAACGGGTGATCCCGGATCCAGATCTATGCTGTTTGAAAAAGATCCCAATCCGTAAATATTGCCTGTTGGATCGGTATCTACCGAAATGATGTAAGCCATGTAATTTGACTCCCAGTGTTTGTACCAGTTCAGATTTCCGATGCTGTCGTATTGAACCAGGAAGGGATTGGGGTCTACGCAAGTTGCGGAATCTCCCACATGCGATGGGTTGAATGAAGTTGCTCCTTCAAACCATCCGCCAAAGTTCAAACGTCCATTTTGATCTGAAACAGCGGCATATCCGTGTCTCGGAGAGTTTATTGTTCGGATCCACCCATATTGAGCGAACAGAGAAAATGGGGCACAACAAATAAGTGCAATCAATTTAGATGATAAGTTTTTCATAGGTCGAATTTTAATCGAATTTATAAAATAAATAAGAATTGAACAAAAGTGCTTTGAGTAAGGCATATCGTTATGTCAGTTCTGTTGTCTGATAGTTCACTTTCGTTTAATTGTTGAAACATTTCCCTATTTTGTTCAAAACCGTCTTGTCCTGCCAATTCCCATTGACTAACTTTGCTAGTTATGAAATTGTGCATTGCCGAAAAACCCTCCGTAGCTCGCGATATCGCAGAAGTCATTGGTGCAAAACAGCGTCATGATGGCTTTTACGAAGGAAACGGTTATTGGGTGACCTGGACTTTCGGGCATTTGTGCACACTCAAAGAACCGCATGATTATCATGAAAAATGGAAATATTGGAAGCTGGAAGACCTTCCGATCATTCCCGAAAAATTTGGAATCAAACTTATAGAAGATTCCGGGGTCAAGAAACAATTCTCTGTGATTGAAAAATTGGTTTCCTCCTGCGAAGAAGTTATCAATTGCGGCGATGCCGGGCAAGAAGGAGAATTGATCCAGCGTTGGGTTTTGTCAAAAGCGAAATGCAAAGTTCCCATGAAACGCTTATGGATTTCCTCCCTGACTGAAGAAGCAATCCGGGAAGGATTCCAGGCTTTGAAAACAGGTGAACAATATCAGAATTTGTATGCGGCCGGAAGTGCCCGCGCAATTGGTGACTGGTTGTTGGGAATGAATGCAACGCGTTTGTTCACCAAAAAGTTCGGACAGGGAAAAGCCACCTTATCCATCGGCCGGGTGCAAACTCCCACTTTAGCAATGATTGTTTCGCGCCAAAAAGAAATTGAGGCTTTTCGTTCAGAGGAATACTGGGAGTTGAAAACCCTTTACCGTGAAACGGAATTCTCGGCATCTATTGACCGGTTGAGAACACAAGATAAGGCTGATAAAGGATTGGCATATTTGCAGGAACATCCTTTCGAGATTACTTCGTTTGAACAAAAAGAGGGGAAAGAAGGGAATCCGCGTTTGTTTGATTTGACTTCTTTGCAAGTTGAATCCAATAAAAAGATCGGGAATTCTGCGGAGGAAACCTTGAAGATCGTTCAGAGCCTTTACGAAAAGAAATTGGTAACCTATCCACGTGTTGATACAACTTATTTGAGTGAAGACCTTCACCCGAAGATAGATGGTATCATGAAAGGCTTGACTTATTATTCACGATTTACAGAACCGGTTTTAGCGAAACCCATTCCAAAATTAAAAACGGTTTTCGACGATAAAAAAGTAACGGATCACCATGCGATTATTCCTACCGGAGTTCAGCCAAGTGGTTTGAGTCATCCGGAACAACAGATCTATGACATGATCGTACGTCGTTTCATTGCGGCGTTTTATCCGGAATGTAAAGTTTCAAATACCACTGTTTTAGGAAAAGTAGGGCAGGTCGAATTCAAAGCGACCGGAAAACAGATCATTGAACCGGGTTGGCGTGTTGTTTGGGAAGAAACCAAGGAGTCTGATTCGGAAGGTAAAAAAGCTGCTGAGAAGCCGGAACAAACCATGCCGCATTTTGAAGAAGGAGAAAGCGGTCCGCATCAACCGTTCATTCACCAGGGAAAAACCAGTCCGCCGAAACCCTACACGGAAGCGACTTTGCTGCGGGCAATGGAAACAGCAGGCAAAATGGTAGATGATGAAGAGCTGCGGGATATGATGAAGGAAAACGGAATCGGAAGACCGGCAACACGTGCAAACATCATTGAAACCTTGTTCAAACGCAAATACATTGAAAAGAAACGCAAAAATCTGATTGCAACCAGTACCGGAGTCGGATTGATTGATACAATTCAGAATGAGCTATTAAAAAGCGCGGAATTAACCGGACAATGGGAACGGAAATTGCGTTTGATCGAAAAAGGGGAATACGACCTGGAACAGTTCAAGCGTGAGTTAATGATCATGGTCCGTGAATTGACGGATGAGGTGATTTTTTCACAAGCACCGGTTCGGATCCAGCTTCATACGGATCAGCCGATTGCAGTAGTTAAGGAAAAGAAAGAGCGAAAGAAAGCTGAAAAACAATCTATCGAAGACCTGGATTGCCCCAAATGTAAAACCAATAAGCTCATGACAGGGAAACGGGGAGTAGGATGCAGCAATTTTAAAGTTTGCGGATTTATGGTACCGTTTGAATTACTTGGTAAAAAATTGACAGAAAAGCAATTGACAGATCTAATTTCCAAAGGAAAAACAGGAAAAATGAAAGGTTTGTTGATTCCGGGATCTCACCAGGTAATTGAAGGCGCGATTTCCCTGGATGAAAGCTTTAATATCACTGTAGTTTAAGAAACATATTGCAGACGTCAGGATTAATGATATCAGAATGTCTTGATGTTGCAAAAACATAATATCATGTTTTCGTTATATAACGAAGAGATGTATTTTATACATGCATCAATCGCTGCATTAACAGGTCTTTGCGTGATTTGGAAACCGGAATCTGTGAGCCGTTATCCAATACCAGCATGTTGTATTCTTTCTGAAATTTCTTGATGTATTTCAGGTTCAATAAAAAAGAATGGTGTACACGCATGAACTTGGATTCAGGAAGCATGGTTTCGAAAACCTTTAAATTCTTCGAACTGGTGATGTGTTCGTTCGTGGTTTGGATCATGGTGTATTTCCCGTCTGCTTTGAGGTAAATAATATCATCGATCTTCAGGAAAATAATCGCATCGAGTCCGGTAATCCCGATCAGGTCGGATTGGATCAGGTTTTCTTCATTTTTATCAGAAGCATTATTCTGACTTTCTGCAGTTTGGGCATCTACGTCCTGGATGCGTTGAATGCAGTTTCGCAGATCTGAGGAATTGATCGGTTTCAGAAGATAATCAAAAGCACCTTTCCTGATCGCTGCAATTGCGTGTTCATCATAAGCTGTTATGAATACGACCTTGGTTTCGAAAGGAATTTCATCCACGAGGTCAAAACTGGTTCCCGATTGCAACTGGATGTCCAGGAATGCAACATCAATACTCATCTCATCGAAAACCTGCTTTGCTTCTTCTACAGTTGCAACACTGGCAATAATTTCAATCGTTGGATCGATCTTTTTAAGTAAGGCTGCCAAACCTTCTCTGCTGATCCGAATATCGTCTAAAATGAGTGCTTTCACTGTTTCAAGAATTAAATTTCCATCATTTCTTCAGTCATCAACGGAATTTTGAAAATGACAGTTGTTCCACCGTTATCCGGTTTGTCAATAATTTCAAAGATAACGGAATATTGGTATTTCGCTTTTAATAAATTGATCTTGTCAAGGACCATGTTCCATCCATGTGAAATGTGATTGGCCCGGTAGGTATTAATGCGTTTGGCTTCCTGGCGCCCGATTCCATTATCATCAATTTTTAATATAATAGCGTCATCTTCCTGGTATCCTTCGATAATTAGTTTTTTATCACCTTTTTTATGTGTTAATCCATGTAAGATGGCATTTTCCACTGTTGGCTGGATCAATAGAGTAGGGATTTTTAAATGAAGTAAATTCTCCGGAATGCTAACTTCTACCTCCAGGCTTTCTTCGAAACGGAAACGCTCCACGGCAATATACGATTTCAGTAATTCGACTTCATCACGGAGTGTAATGAATGAATTATCACTTTGCTGGAGAAATTTCCGGAGCAGGATCGAGAAATCACTCAATGCATGTTCAGCTTCGTCCTGTTTTCCCATCACAATAAGGTATTGGATGTTGTTCAAACAATTGAAAATAAAATGAGGGTTCATTTTTGCCTGGATCGCTTTCAATTTCAGTTCGAACATCGTGTTCTTGTGCTCACTGTCTTTTAATTCCTGATCTTTTGAAATCTGGATCCGTTTATAAGTCAATAGGAAAATGAGCAGGAAAACCAATCCGAAAGCCAGTAATCGGAACCAAAGTGTTTCGTAAATATGTTTCTCGATTTTAAAAGCGTAAACAATTTCATTCGGACTGTGATCGTTGAAGCCATCGATCCCCCGCATATATACTTTGTATTCTCCCGGAGGAAGCATTTTAAAACTGATTTCGCCTTTTTTGGTCGGTACGCTCCATTCATCCTTAATTTCCGGACCAACTAATTTGTACTGGTAATGCAGGTTATAGAAATGGGTAAAGTTCGGACAATAGTATTGCAGATTAATCGTATGCGTATTACGTGGAAAAACATGATCCGAA
>CBFGPJ010000203.1:0-5966 GCA_965650615.1 uncultured Fluviicola sp.
TTTTCGACCATTTTACTTACCTTCTTGTTGAAGCTCCCTATTAATTTTACTTTTTCCTCTTCAATTGCTTTTTCGACTTCTTCTTTTATCATTTTTGAAGCGCCATTTTTATTAAACCACCAAGTAGCGCCGAGAAGAATGACAAGAATTGCCAATAGAACTGTAATGAAAATATTGTGATTTGAGGTTTCTTGTTCGAGAAGAGTTTTATATAAATCGGTGATTTCTTGAGTTGATATTTTTGCCATTGTTCAAATCAGTAAATAGTTTGTTTTAAGACTTAATACTACCAAAAAAAATCTGAAATACAACGTCCTTCGACCAAAAGAGAATCAAACTGGTTTGAAATTTTAGAAAACTGAATGAAAACAGGGCTTACGAATGATTTGGTTTATCCTCTCCCTTAATCCCTCTCCAAAGAGGGAGACCAGATTTGTGCTTCGGACTGGAATCCTTCCTCATTCTCATTCTGCTTCTCGCTCTGAAAGAAAAAAGATAAGAATGAGAAACAGAAACAAAATGATGTAAAAAGAAAAAAGCATCTTACTTCCGTAAAACGCTTTTTTCTTTTTGTGTGGGAGATGAGGGATTCGAACCCCCGACCCCCTGCTTGTAAGGCAGGTGCTCTGAACCAACTGAGCTAATCTCCCGATCTTTTTTGCTTTTCCGGTTAACCGTTGTTTCCCGATTGCGAGTGCAAATATAAGTCATTATTTCGTTTTGGCAAGCCCTTTTTGAAAAAAAACTTCAAAAAAATCATGAACCAAAAAGAAGGAACCGAAAATCAAAATCGTATCCGCTTTGTTTGCAGATTCTTGCGCTTTCTCCAGGGCTTTCAACGGAGAATCAAAAAAAAGCTTTTTTTCTACTCTTGAACCTACTTTTTCCTGCAAATCGGTGATGTGAATGCTTCTTGGATTGGAGAAGGAAGTAAAGTAGAAATGTGCATTTTTTGGAAATTCATCTAAAATTGCCTCCAGATCTTTATCCGAACTTGTTCCATAAATGCAATGAAGGGTTCCTTTAGTTAGTTCCTTAATTGAATGGAATAGTGCGTGAATCCCTTCTGCGTTGTGTGCGCAATCAACAATTAGTAGCGGTTCCTGTGAGATTACTTCCATTCGACCGAAGAATCCGGTATTCTGTTTCAGGTTCCTGATTCCTTTTTCACGGGTAGTCTGATCAACTTTAAATCCGAGTGTTTCGAGGTAATTACAAACAGCTGAAACAATGGCGAAATTTCCTTTTTGATAACCGATAATTCCTTCCGGTAATCGAATGTCCTGCTTAGGAAGAATAATTTCGGATTGCGTTTCTTTTGCCTTTGCTTCGAAGACCGGGAAAGTCTCCGGATCTTTTTCTCCCAGAACAAGCGGAATGTTTTTTTTGATAATCCCGGCTTTTTCATAGGCGATTTTAGCACGTGTGTCGCCCAGAATAGCGATATGGTCCAATCCGATATTGGTGATTACTGAAATAAGTGGCTGAATAATGTTTGTAGCGTCTAATCTTCCACCCAGGCCAACTTCGGCGACCACAATCGTGCATTGGTTCTGCTGAAAGAAGGATAGTGCCATCATCCAGGTTATTTCGAAGAACGATGGTTCAATGTTCCAAGAATGATTCCGCACTTTTTCGCAAAATTCAACCACGAATTGTGAATCAATCGGTTGTCCGTTGATTCGAATACGTTCTGTAAAATCAAATAGGTGAGGAGAGGTGAATAATCCGACCTTTTCACCGCTTTCCTTTAAAATGGATGCCAGCATGTTTGAAACGGAACCTTTTCCGTTTGTACCGCCCACATGGATAAAACGCAATTGCTTTTCCGGATTGCTGAAAAAAGCACTCAGCTCTTCAATATTTTTCAACCCCGGGTTGTAGGCTTGCGCTCCCAAATTATGATAAGCCGGGAATTGCTGAAACAACCAATCAATAGTTTCCGGATAGTTCATGGGTTATTGTGACTTGAAGGTGTAAGTAATTGTTCCTTCTTCAAGCGGTTTTTCGGAATATTCGAAGCGGGATTTTTTTGCGTAACTGATTGCTTGCTCCACGCAGCAGGGATTTGCTCCGGGAGGTGCCATCGATTGTGCCCAATATACATCACCGTTGGAATTCACTTTGACTTTCACAACAATCTTTTCGTTAATACCACGTCCGCACATATATCCCGGAATTTTGATGTAATCGTCGTTCTTTTGATATGCTCTGCGTCCGTTCATGTTGTAACTCATCATTGTGGAACCTTGAACTCCTGAGTTTTCACCGGCTTTTAAACCGCTTCCGCCTTCTTGCCTTTGCTGTTGTCTTTTCCTTTCCCGTTCCTCACGCTCTTTTTTTCGTTGGTCCATCTCCTTTTGGATCCTTTCACGCTCGGCAGCTCCACCGGTCATCTCGAATTGCTTTGCTTCAAAATCGTAAATAGATTCTTCAGGTGTTTTTGGCTTGGTTTGTTCCTTTGGCTGAGGTCTGGAAGATTCGGTTGTTTCCGGACGGTCTTCACGGATTTCACCTCCTTCTTTTGCCTGTGGAAGCCCATCCCCGCCTTGTCCTTCGTAATTGAATTGTTTGGGAGGTAGTTCTTTTACGTTTTGGTTATTCAATGAAAATTGAGTAGTATCGGAGACATCACTGAAGTTCATTTCATTCAGGCCTTCGTAGTTATCTATGATTGTTTTTGTGTAAACGGATCCTATACCCAATGTAATAACTCCGAATAAAATGTACATCAGCACAACCGGTTGACGGCTTCTTATGCGATATGCTCCGTACTGTTTATTCCTGTGCTCGAAAATCGTTTTGAAATTTTTCGCATGAAATTCTTCCCATTCACTATTGTCTACATATTGGTAGAGTGAAAAAATAATAATGAGTATAAATAGAATATATACGAATAACATAAACCCTCTTTGTAAACCAGTTTAAATCTACAAGTAAAAAACGAAGAAATTGTTTTTTTAAACGACTTTAACGAAAAACTAGTTTGCGTTAATTCGGATGACAACAGGAACTTTCATGTTTTTTGTAACTGAAACCTTGTTGAATTTCCCTTGATCTTTTACGATATTAATCACCTGGTTAATCAGGGTCATGTCGTTTGTGTTGGAACCATTTTTCACGAAGGTCGGTTTCCCTATAATATTTCCGTTTGGATCAACGAGAATGGATAAAACAATGACGGCACTTTCATCTGATTGAATGCTGTTCGTATTGGGTCTGTTTACCCAATGACGCGCCGGATCTCCGCCACTGCCAGGTCCGGTTCCCGGACCTTCTCCGTTTCCATTATCATTTCCTATTCCATGGCCGTTTCCTCTGCCATCTCCACCACCACTTCCGTTTGTTCCGAATGGATTGTCACTGACATGCTGGCCAACCGGTGGATTGTTGTTGGGTGTGTTTGTATTCGTATGATTGGAATTCCCGGATTTTACATGCGTGCTGCTGCTGCTTTGCGTCAGAACTTGCTCCATTTGAGGAGGGTTTTGATCCGATTGTTCCACTTTCGCAGGAGTTCCTGAGCCACCGCCACCGGTTCCAACAGGTAAGTCTTTTAATTCGACCGGGATCAATTCCATTTCCATGTCCTTGTAGAGCAATTGCTCAGGAAGCGGAGGAGTAGGAATTCGATAGCCCAGAAAATGAAGAATAGCCAATAAGAGTGTAAATGCTGATATTGCAATGATTCCTGCAACCTTGCGATCCTTGATCTCTTCGGCCTTTACCGTTTCAAATGCAAATTCTTCCATAGTTCTTCTTTATTATTTTTACAGTCTTAACTGCAATTTACCACTCAATTCCTTAAACGTTCATTTTTTAATGACTTTTGGCAAAACTAGTTTGCCATAATTCGAATGACGAGTGCCTGTTTCGTATTTTTTGTTGTATTCACTTTATTGTAACGACCCTGATTTTTCACCGTACGGATTACCTGGTTAATCAAGGTCATATCGTTGGTTGTAGAACCGTTTTTTACAAAAGTCGGATTCGACACAATTGTTCCATTCGGATCTATTAAAACGGATAGGACAATGGTACAGTTCTCATCCGATCGAATGTTATCTGTATTTGGTGTTGAAACCAGGTAACGGGTAACTTTTTCTTCGATTTTGGGATCACCGTCTTGTTCATCAAGCATTCCTTCCCTGTGACTTCCCCTGTATTTTCCATCGTTGATTCCACCTGTCCCAAATGGGTTCTCACCGACATGTTGCGCACCGGAAGGGTTGTCATTCGGGGTTTGCGTATTTGTAATAGAAGAATTTCCCGAACTGACATGCGACATGCTTCTGTGCTGAGCCAATAATTGTTCCGTTTGTAAGGGAGTGAGCCTTGATCTTTCTGCTTTGGCAGGGTTGCCGCTTCCTCCTTGTCCTTGTTCCTGGATCAATGCATCAAGAGCTACAAATGTTTCTTCATCAGCTTGCTGTTTCGGCATGACAGGATTGTAGACATAATATCCGATGAAACAGAGTAAGATCAATAACAGACCAAAAGCGGCGAATGAAATCATTCCGGCTACTTTGCGATCCTTTTTCTCTGTTTCAATAGTTGAGCTCATTGATGTAGATTTTAACCGGCTTTGGTAGCAATCACAAACTTCAATTGATGTTTCAATCCAAGTTGTAATAGATCTATCAATTCCTGAACATCCAGATCATACGCAGGACGTATCACTACGGTTTCATCTTTTCGTAATTTTGTTTCCTGCAATAAGCGTACTTCAAGATCCTGAGGCGCAACTTCGTCTTTATCCAGGAAATACTTTTTGTCGCTGGTTACAGTTAAAGTCAAATGAGATCCGACTTTTTTATCTGTTTCCTTTGCATCCGGAAGCGGAACTTTGATCACGTTCGGGTTTGCCAATGTTGAGATGATCAAAAAGAACAAAAGCAAGAAGAACATGATGTCACTCATGGAGGAGGATTCTACCCCTGCATGAAAGCGTTTTTTGCGTTTTATTGCCATTTTCCGGGACGTTGAATGATATTAATAAATCCTAAGTTCGTAGATTGGATTTTCAATGTGTAGCTATCGATCATTGCATTCAGAATGTGATATGCAGAATAAGCAATGATACCCACCACCAATCCGGCACCGGAACTGATCATTTTTTCGTAAAGACCTCCGGAGATGTTTCCGATACTGACGTTTTCAGAAATAGAGATGTTGTAGAAGATCTTAATTACCCCGGCAATCGTACCAATGAATCCGAATGTTGGAGCAATTCCTGCGATCAATCCCAGAACTCCCATTCCTTTTTCCATTTTACCGATTTCGATATTGGCTACTTTCTCCATGTTGGATTCAATCTCGGAAACCGGTCTTCCGATCGTTTGGATTCCTTCTGCAACCACAGAACCGTAAGCACTTTGATCACGTTGAACGGTATTCAATGCATCCTGTATGTTTCCTTTTTCCAGGTTTATGCGAATGTCGTTCAATAAGTTGGAATTGTATACGGACATACGTTTGATGTAACGGTAACGCTCGATTACAACGTACAATGTATAAAACAACAGAATGATAATTGGAATGATGAAGACACCGCCTTTCATTACGAATTCCAATGCTGTGATTTTTTCACCTGCTTTTGCTACCTTTTCAGCTCCTTCTTCTCCTGTTTTTTCAACGATTTGAGCTAGGCTCAACAGTGGAGTAGCTAAAAATAAAATTGTAAATATTGCTGCTTTTCTCATCTGGTTTATAAATGAATACATGAATCAATTTCCAAAAATACGCCCCATTAACAGATGATTTTCCCTTCAATTAAAGAGATATTCACAGTATTTTGTTTATAGGGAGTGTGGGAAGAATTCGCGTGTATACGTATAATAAACTTTAAAAGAGGATTTAGTTACAGTAAGTGTCTTTTTAAGTTAGTGAAAAATAAATTTTGATGCAAGCAATTTATCCGTTTCAGAAAAAATAACCGTTAAAAACATTTAGAGGCTCTGGTAGTA
>CBFGPJ010000204.1:0-5950 GCA_965650615.1 uncultured Fluviicola sp.
CTTTCACTGGCTGCAAAATTATTGTTCAGTGTATTGATCAAATCTACCAGGTCATTCCATCCGTAATCCGATTTCAATTCATAGCCATTTGCATATGATGAACTATCTGTACCGAGATACTTCAGGTCGGGATTGATACTTGCCCCGGGTCCTGCACCACCTATCGGGTTGCATTTGAAAAAGCTCCCGTCTGAGGTGAAGTAATGTTCCCCATTGAACTTAGAATTAATCGATTCTGCATTGGAATACACTCCCCGTAAAGTTCCATTGATATATACATTCGCGAAATTCGCTTTCGGACAATCCATGTATTGTTCCAGGATTGCATAAGCCAGTACTTCCCGGATCATGGACGGATCCTGATAGCCGTTCTGGAGCTTGATGTCTGTATAACCCTGATAGTCATAACTTCCGTGAACATAATCCAGTTCAATGTGGAGCGGGTTCTTGTTATTATTCTGATTGTAAGAACTGTTTCCCTTGTACTTCACTCCCACACTGTCATATGCAGTTCCATTTATCCGGACAGAATCCGCCAGCAAATAGTCTTCTGTAGTTGTGGCAAGTGCATCCAGCTGAGTGTCCCAATCCGAAAAACCAAAGAAGATCTCTATTTTCTGAACGGTTGAGCGATCGTAAAATCCTTGTGCCTGTGAATATCCCGCAAAAAGAGTGCATATAAGCACGGGTAATAAGATAGTTTGTTTCATGTTGTAGTTTTCTCTTTGATACAACTTATTACCAAAGGTTTAATTCAATGTTAAAATAAAATGAACCAAATCACTTTTTTTCAGGAAACTCAGTTGTGGAATTGACAAAAAGGATATTCCTTTTCAACCCGGAAAACTTGGTTCTCTTGACAGCACTTCCTTTGAAAAGAGATTGAAAAGTCAACTCATTTAATTCAAGCCAGTCCTGATCCGAAAAGTTCAGTATCTCCTGCTTGGGTTCAAACTCCGGTTCGGAATGTGGTTTCGAAAAGCGATTCCAGGGACATACATCTTGACAGATGTCACATCCGTATATCCAATTGTTCATATTGCCACGAAACAGTTCCGGGAGATCCGCGTCCTTCAGTTCAATAGTGGCATAGGAAATACACTTGGATCCGTTTACTATGTATGGTGCTTCGATCGCATCTGTCGGACAGGCATCAATGCATTTGGTACAGCTACCGCAGTAATCGCGGATCGGGCCGTCGGGCTCGATTTCCAAATCACAAATGATCTCCGCAAGAAAGAAAAAGGAGCCTGTTTTCGGTTGAATTAAATTTCCGTTTTTCCCTACCCAGCCTAAACCGCTTTTTTCAGCCCAGGCTTTTTCAAGGATCGGTGCACTGTCAACAAAAACACGCCCTTCTATTTCCCCGATTTCCTGTTGCAGTTCGGAAACCAATTGTTTCAGTTTCGCACGAACTACATCGTGATAATCTTTTCCATATGCATACTTGGAGATCTGGAATACATCGTTTCGTTGCGTTGTCTTTGGGAAGTAATTGTAAGCTAAAGAAATTACCGTTTTTGCCCCGGGAACCAACAAGCGTGTATCGAGCCGCATGTCAAAATGATTTTCCATATAGGACATTTTTCCATGCTTTTCTGCTTTCAGCCAATTGATAAGTCGGGGTTCTTCAGATGCCAGGAAACCTGCTTTTGAAAAACCTACATGAAGAAAGCCCAACTCTTCCGCTTTAGTTCGAATCAACTGTTTATACACAGAGCAAAATTACAATATCGGGTACACTAAATAAAATTAGTCATACCGATTGACTTTTGAAAACAACAAAATCCGATACTAACTATTGATTGAAACATTCCGGATAAGTCATTAACCAGCTGATAATAAATTGTTTCCGTATCTTTATTGAACACTTTAACTGGTTGAGTGTAAGTAGTCACAACAAAAATTTTATTTATGAAGAAATACTTTTTAATGATGCTTACCATATTCGGAGCATTCTCTTTATTAGCCCAAAAATCAGAGTATACTTACGTAGACGGTCTTTTAACGATTGATGGTACTGATGTAGCAAAAATTACCAAAATCAAAGACACTGAAAACATAGGGCTTACCAGCACGTTTGAAGTAAGCTCAATGGACGGGGAAAAATTGATCATCGCGGCTTATGCCGGAGAGTTTGAACAGGATCCCAATAACAATATGGACCATTATTACCGTATTACGTTCTTAACGGCTAATCAAATTGGAATTTTCATGGTAGCCAAAATGGGAACTGAAAAATCGTTCGCTAAATTACTGGGAAAAAGCGGCATTTTTGTCGATGGAAAACTAGACGAGAAAAAAGTACAGGAATTCATCGCCAAAAAAGGCAAAGCACCAAAGATCGCCATGGATTACACGCTTGTGGGCCGAAACAAAAACTGGCCTATTAACTTAAAAGAAGACAAGAACATCGAGCAGGACTCCAAAATAATCGGAAGTTTCAGGGATATCAGTGTTAAAAGTACAGGGAATGATACTTATGAATTTAAATTGCCTTCCGGGGTAACGATTGCCAAAGCCACATTTACGGGTGGTAATAATGCTCAAAACTGTGAGATGCACACAATGAAGGATAACTCAAAGCGGGTAGTTCCTATTGCATCAGCAGACAATGTTAAATTCAGTGCATCTGCTATCGATCGTAACCAATTGGTGCTGGAGCGCATAGTTAAATGGTTGGTGGCAAACCAATATTTATAAATAATGTAGGGAGCAAAAATTTTTGCTCCCTACATTTATCCTTTTTAAAAATCAATCATAAAAACATGATATCCTATTTTTATGATTTCGTTATATAACGAAGACTGTCAGAATAACCCTCCTTGTTGCCAGCCCATCTCAACTCCCAGGTGTTTAAATGCTTTTTCAGTAGCCTTTCGTCCTCTTGGTGTTCGCATTAAAAATCCTTCCTGGATCAAAAACGGTTCATATACTTCTTCCAGGGTACCGGCATTTTCCCCGATAGCAGTCGCAATGGTTGTCAATCCGACCGGTCCGCCTTTGAATTTATCTATCAGGGTTTTCAAAATACGATTATCCATCTCGTCCAAACCGTATTTATCTACATTCAATGCGTCCAAAGCGTGCTGCGTGATTGCCAATGTGATTGTTCCATCACCTTTTACCTGTGCAAAATCACGTACCCGGCGCAAAATGGCATTCGCAATCCGTGGAGTACCACGACTTCTTCTTGAAATTTCAAAAGCTGCCTGTTCCTGGATCGGGATATTCAATAATTCTGCCGAACGCTCAACAATGGAAGCCAGCGTTTCAACATTGTAATATTCCAAACGGGAATTGATCCCAAAACGGGCTCTTAAAGGTGCCGTAAGCAATCCTGAACGCGTTGTAGCACCAATCAGCGTAAATGGGTTCAAACTGATCTGTACGGTCCGTGCATTCGCTCCAGAATCAATTAAAATATCGATGCAGTAATCTTCCATAGCTGAATACAGATATTCTTCCACAACAGGACTCAAACGATGGATCTCATCGATGAAAAGCACATCTCCCTTACTTAGATTGGTCAAAAGTCCCGCAAGATCACCCGGTTTATCCAAAACAGGCCCGCTGGTCACTTTAAACCCGACATTCAACTCATTCGCAATAATATTCGCCAAAGTTGTTTTTCCAAGTCCCGGAGGGCCATGAAGTAAAACGTGATCCAATGGTTCGTCACGCTGCACAGCCGCTTTAACAAAGATCTCCAGATTCTCAACAACCTGAGGCTGGCCGGCAAAATCATTTAATAATTTCGGGCGCAATACTTTATCGTATTCCTTTTCAGGATTCGATACTTCGGATCTATAGTCGAATGATTCTTCCATGTACAGTTACAAAAATACAAAATCATCTTCATGAACCACATAGAGCACATAGGACACATAGTTTTTATTCCAAAAGCATTCGATACTTGTCACTTACGAGGGTTTTCTGGCCTCCATGGAATATACTCATACAATTAAAGTTAATGAGAACCCCTTTGGGAGAATCCAAAAGCCTCATATAGGTTAGCAACTGTGCTTCAAATATAGGTTCAATGGATTTTGCTGCCTTTAACTCAACGACAATAGAGTCTTCAACATATAGATCACATCTTAATATGGTTTCGAGCTTTCGCTTACTATAGAAAATGGGAACAGACATTTCTGTTTTGAACTTTATATCTCTATTAGCCAATTCGATTTTCATGCATTCATGATAAATGCTTTCAAGCAGACCTGGCCCCAATTGTGTATGAACCTCGATAGCAGCTCCAATGATTTCATAGGTCAATTGATCTAAGTAAGATTTTGTCATATTAGTGTGAATAATGGATTATATACTTAATATAAAAAAAATCAGTGACATAGCTATGTGTTCTATGTGAACTATGTGGTTAATAAAAAAGGCGACTCTTCCGAACCGCCTTCTAATATCTATCAAATTTCTAGTGATCTCCTTCTTCGCCTTCAGCTAAAGGAACAATCTGAGAAATAAAGTCTTCCTCTGCTCCCGGCTTAGAGTAATCATAAGGCCAACGGTGAACTTCAGGAATTGCTCCCGGCCAGTTACCGTGAACGTGTACAACCGGAGTTGTCCATTCAAGTGTATTGGATCTCCAAGGGTTTTGAACCGCTCTCGGACCTCTGTAAATACTGTAGAAGAAGTTGAATAAGAAAATCAACTGACCGAATGCTGCGATGATCGCGAACACAGTAACAATCACATTCAAGTCCATGATCATGTCTTGTGTAGGCTTATCAAAATCACCGTAAACAGAGTAATCGTAATAACGGCGAGGAGCTCCTGCTAGTCCAACGAAGTGCATCGGGAAGAATACTCCGTATGCTCCAACGATCGTTACCCAGAAGTGAGCGTATCCTAAACGCGTATTCAGCATACGTCCGTACATTTTAGGGAACCAGTGATAAACACCGGCAAACATTCCGAATACTGCCGACATACCCATTACAATGTGGAAGTGAGCTACAACGAAGTAGGTATCGTGAACTGCGATATCCAAAGCAGAGTCAGCAAGAATAATACCTGTAACACCACCTGTAATGAACGTAGAAACCAATCCTATTGAGAACAACATTGCAGGAGTGTAGATGTTCGACCCTCTCCAGATTGTTGTAATGTAGTTAAACACTTTTACAGCAGAAGGAATCGCAATCAACAAGGTTGTAAATACGAATACGGATCCGATGAACGGGTTCATACCTGTAATAAACATGTGGTGACCCCATACAATGAACGATAAGAAACCAATTGCAAGGATCGAACCGATCATCGCACGGTAACCGAAGATCGGTTTACGTGAGTTCGTAGAGATAATCTCCGACGTCAGACCCAATGCAGGTAATAATACGATATATACCTCCGGGTGACCTAAGAACCAGAATAAGTGTTGGTACAATAATGGCGATCCACCATGGTTTTCCAACATTTCAGAACCAACAATGATATCAGAAAGGTAGAAAGAAGTTCCTGCCAAACGGTCCATCATCAATAACAATGCTGCTGACAATAAAACCGGGAAAGACAATACCCCTAAGATTGCAGTAATGAAGAATGCCCAGATTGTCAATGGCAAACGAGTCATTTTCATTCCTTTTGTACGCAAGTTGAAGATCGTTACGATGTAGTTCAATGAACCTAACAAAGAAGATGCAATGAAGATAGTCATTGAAACCAACCACAATGTCATACCCAAACCGGAACCTTCGATTGCCTGAGGCAATGCAGATAACGGAGGATAGATCGTCCAACCTGAAGATGCCGGTCCTGTTTCAATGAACAAAGAGAACAACATGATCAATGAAGAGATCAGGAACATCCAGTATGACAACATGTTCAGGAAACCTGAAGCCATATCACGCGCACCAATTTGCAACGGAATAAGTAAGTTGGAGAAAGTACCTGACAATCCACCTGTCAACAAGAAGAATACCATGATCGTACC
>CBFGPJ010000205.1:0-5947 GCA_965650615.1 uncultured Fluviicola sp.
AGATCGGTCCGGGGAACTCTGATATGAATTACAGTGCTCAACCGTCGGATATTTCTGAAATGGATACTTTAGGTATTGTAAGGCCCTATACAGATAGGGCTTATTATTACCGTTATCCAAGCTCGGTTAACTCTGCCGCAGACATTCATTCCAATTTTGGCGTCGGAATGCCTTGGGCACAAATGATACCGGTTTACAAAAAAATGGTAACCAGCTTAAATACTTTTACTGGGACGAGTGATGTTCTGAATGCGGTCCTCGACATGTGGTGGAACTTGGATGATCCGAGCGGAACCCCATATACCCATTTGAATAAGCCAACTAAAATGGATAGCTCAGTGACTTTAAATGAACTTGAAGTAATCCGATACTCAAAGAACCCATACATGTTAAAATATGTGGAGTTCTCCAATGTAAATGGAGAAGTCGGCGGACCAACGGAAACAGGACTACATCTTATCTCAAAGAAACAACTAGAGTATACAAGCGCACGAGAGCGGATCTTGGAAAATTACAATTATCAGCCTTATGATTCTTTACGATATAAACCTAATTTAAGACAAGTATTTGTTTTGCTAAGTAAAGTACGTGAGATACCCGTCAATGGACAAACAGATACAACGTTGTTTCCAACCACTTTTTTCTCTTACGAAACATTTAAAAACAACAATGTTCTTTATGATCAGACCGATCTCAGCAATCCTTTAGGGGGGCATGCCGGAAAAGTATTGAGTAAAATAACAGATAACCTGGGTGGAATCACTAAAATTGAATACTACCAGTCATCTTTTATTGATCTAAGGACTATTTACACATCTACAATAACCTTTAAACAGAACTGTTCGGGGTTATCGTCTCCGCCACTTTATGGATTATCCTCTGCAGTTACAGTCAGTCCGGTGGTGAAAACAGTTTTAAAAAATGACGAAGAGGATTTGGTGAAGAGCAATGCTTCCAGTACTAACACAGGGCATAAAAAATGGACCTATGACTTCGTACCATCCTCTAAGGTTTATAAGCAAACTCAGATAGAGATCCATATTCCGAATTTTTTCAATACTCGACTTGCATCTCAGGATATTGGTTTTAAAAATGTGACTGTTTATGGGCCGACTTTGACCGAAGACGGAAATTCCTATGTGAACAAGACTATTTACGAACATTATGGGTTTAAAAATACTTCCGGAGCAGGAACTCCGACAATTGAAGACTACTTGTATCATGGTAAATTAAAATCTGTCAAAGAATACGATGTTAACAACAAAGTGTTTACCGAAAAGTTTATCACTTATGACTACACACTCGCATACAAAAACGGTTATGAACGGCCAAATCCGGTAAAACACAATTTAATTTGGGAACAGGAGTATGATAATCCGGGCGGTAATTATGAATATCGTGATTATTACCTCAATCAACCTCTTACCTACGTCTACGGAGGGAATACTTATGTTGGTCAAGCGGCATATAAGTACCTGGATGTTCCTGTTTTAAACGGATCAGGAGAGGCGATGGAAAACGCAAAGTCTCTCGAATTCTATTTTTACCCACAATTGAAAGCCGATTCAAGTAATCCGGAATATTTGTTCCATTCCTACTTTGTCAAAAAGATAGAAGAGATTAACCGCAAATACGATGATTACCTCTACAAACAAGCAGCTATTTCCACCGGAACACTTCCAAACCCTTCGGTTTATACCGGTGCCAATCCTTTCGGGCCGGGACATACCAATCCGAGAGCTTATAATTCAACATTGGCAGCTGCCCAAATTGCTGTAATTAATACTGCATCCGCGAATGCCATCGTGGATACACTGACGGCTTGTTCACCGATTATGGATTCGGTATTGTACCATGTTATAAATACGACCAGGTTATCTGACCAGCAGAAAATAAACCTGTTACTGCTCCAGGGAAATTTGAGCAACCTGACCTTAAACCGGTTCATTGTCAAATTCGGTTCGAGCCTGGTGTCAACCTCTGTTTCACCTGTTTCGGTGATCAACCAGCAAAACTATATAGCCGATGAGGTTTTGATTACTGCGGCACAATATACTTCCTTCAGATGGAGTACCAGTTTTGTTGAGGCTTTATTCCTGAAAAATGAGTATTTATCAGAACAGGTAATCGGAGCTTTGGCAGATGGTACTTCTCGCTACTTCAGCAGTAATTCGTTCCTGAAGATTTTGAGTATTCAACCACAGTTCAGCGAAACTGTAATCACTAAAATCATCAATTCACGTTATTTGACACCATCAACACTTCCAACTATTTTGAAGGAGCAGGTCATTACGGAAAACAATTTTCACCAAATTATCGGAAAGGCTTCCATTCTGAATAATACCATTGTTGAGATCATAGAAACAGGAAATAAATATCCTTCCGTTGCTGGTTTTAATGACCTGCTTGCCCGCTCGCCTGCTTTCAGTGAAGGTGAAATGGAACGGATTATTGCGGTTGCTGACCGCGATATAGAGTCTGAAGTTTTAACAGCATTGATTGCCAGGTATGGAAATAAACCCTTTTTGACCAGGTTTGTTTTTACAGGAAATCCGTTGGACGCATACTGTAACAATGCTCCGCAGAGTTCCTGGAGCTACATAGAAACAAAAACGACTTACGAATATTACGAAGCGAATTACAATGGAACTTCCAACGGAAGGGCCTACAAAGTATTGATGGGCTTGGAAGATATCCCCGGAAGGACGGTTTCCTCTACCGATATTTTCGGAACGGGCGGAACTAAAACGGTCAATTCCCTGCGTTTGAAACACGAACCTTCCTGGCAGGTGTTCAGTGTAACCAGCTCTTCTCCGCATTTACCAACTGCAAAGGACGAAAAACAGTATTTCTACTTGTACGATCTAAAGAACCGTTATGATCGCTATTGGTATAACTACGATATCAAAACCGTAAACGGCGTTGGAACACAATACGATCACCTATTGATGAATGATGATCTGGATACACTCATGTACTCCTTCCGCTGGGATCCCGATTACATGGAAACTTATACCGAAGGTATTGCTCCCGAATTACCGAAATACGATGGGATGACCAGAAGTCGTCAGTACGCGATGCGTTCCACACCATTCCAGCAGACACATATTACCAAAAATCAGCGTGATGCCGTTGAATTGCGCAAAAGTGAGTATTACCTCTACGATGCCCGCTGGCCAATTGATGCCTTCTCAACTAATCAGACGGTAGAATATGACGGACCATCCTGTCCGGAAACCGGAACGCCACCGGTTGATCCAGTGAGTTGTACCTCTTGTGTGCGCTGGAAAAACGGCACGGAAGAAGAATTCCTGGCACAGCTGCCATTCAATTACTGTTTGTGGAAAGATCCGGTAATCGGGTACTATGCCTGTCCTTCATCCATCAACTATGCAGCCTGCAACACCGGAGTAGAACTGATTGGCTGTAACCCGGACATCCCGGTAGAGGAAGAAGAAGGCGGGCCGGCACAACTTCCTATTTTAACGGATGTTTTGAAAAGAAGCCTGCAATTGCGTTCCATGATTATCCAGGTGGATACCATTTTGGATGCGGTTTCAACGGAATTTTCCTCGAAGCGCTTTGATAGGAACAACACCCAGGTAGCCGATTTTTATGTAGATTATAACGGTATGGATGCTCAAGGGTTCGTTCATCCGTTTAGGATGCTTTTTCCTTACGATACGCTAGCGACTTCGAAAGTACTCAAGCGCAACCAGCACATGCAGCCTTCTTTGATTTCCAACCAGGTAGGTTTACTGACAAAGTTCTATTACAATACCACCAAGATCAACTGGAATGTAGATACCAATTGCACCAACCCGCATTACAGCTTTTTGTACAATTACTCCTCTGTTGAAACAAAGGACATTGGTTTGCCGGTTCATGTAACGGTTGGTTACGGACGCGCAGATTCTTTGGGCACCTCTTTTGAGTATACCGATGACGGACAAGTGAGTCGCATGATCTCACCTTCCGGGCATTACATCGATTATGGTTTTGATAGTTTTAACCGTTTGAGCCGGGTGATGGAAAACGGGAACCGTTTGCTTTCACGTAATGAATACCAGCTCTGGAAACACGATTTTGCCCTTACGTTCAAGCAGCGCACGGATGAGAATTATGTATATTCGGTGCTTTATCAGAACAATACCGATACAGCTAACGTGCGTGAGTTTCAGAAAGCATTTATTGATCCGCTGGGAAGAAAGGCTGGAATTGTGAAGGCTTACCGGGATGCAGGAACCATCCAGATCTCTACAGGTTCTGTTGATTACGACAATTGGGGTCGTCCTAAAGTGGAACGAAAGCCTTCCCGGTTTATCGATTCGATCCCGGTTACCGCCCTCAACCCGATTTTATATAAGTACAACCTGAGTTCGCCTTTGTACAATGAAACAAAGTATGAAAATAATCCGGGTTCATTGGATATCCGACATGCAGATCCGGGTATCAATATTGCAGACTCTACAACAGTGAAAAAACAAACCTGGTTCACAAATAATATTTATATGTCATGTGAGCTGGGACTGAACAGAACAGAGCTCAACCTGATTATGAATTCCGGGGCTACGGGAAGCTTCCGCTTTTTAAGAGCTTCCGTAAAGGACCAGGACAACAAGGAAAGCATTACTTATACCAATGCCATGGGGCAAACCATAGCCACGATGGCCCGGACTACGGCCAATGGGAAAGTAGTGACCCTTTACGTATACGATTCTTACGGTAACCTGATGAAAACGATCAATGCCTTGCGTCAGCACACCAACTATCAATACAACCTGCTGGGACAGCTGATCCGTGAAACGAATGTGGACGGTGGCGAAAAACGCTACATCTACAACAAGCACGGAAAAATAAGTGCTGTTCAGGATCAGCTGGACCGCATGGTAACTGATCACGGTATTCCCTCGCCACGCTACCGAAAAATGGAATACGACATTTACGGAAATCTCACGGAACAGTCACTGGTGACGAATCCGTACCAGATTGATCCGTTCCGTTTTGAATACCAGAACGTGGGAATGCCGGGGGACACGAATTATTTCCGGTATACTTTCTCTAATCGGATGACCCAGAATTGGTTGATCCGTTACAAATCCGTTGATCCGGTCAATGGAGATACGATCACAGTAAATGGAATGCCGGTTATACCTTCAATGAGCATAACCAGTAAAGAAAAGACCATGGTTTACGGTACCTCACAAGCAGTACCGGCTTCGCTGGGCAAGCTGATCGAATCCAATTCCTATGGGCTGCCAAACGGTGCTTCCACACATTCGATCCAGAAAATCACTTATAGCTACAATACGGAAGATTTACTTGCAAGCCAGATTATCCTGCAGCACCCAACGAATATTGCAACCAATGACGCCTTTTTGGTAAAGGCAACCATCCGATATCCGCAGTACAATTTCAGGGGATCTTTGCTGGAACAAAAGCTGGATATGGGAAGCGACGGTTCGACAGAGATGACGTATTTCTACGATTACGATCAGCTGAACCGTCTGCAGAAAGTCTTTGCTGCGCAGGACGATGTGGATTCTACCGATGATGCTACGCTGATTACCTCGTATGCGTATGATGATGCACGCGGTACGGTTATCTCCAAACGCTTTCACGGTGAAACAGGAACACCTGCACAGGTCATTTCGAATTCATATGACGACCGAGACCGTCTGACAGGGATTTCGAGCACCTTGTTTAGCGAAGAATTGTACTACGACAATGCCTTGTTGCCACTTTACAACAACCAGGCAGGCGTTACCCAACAGAACACCTTTAACGGAAATGTGAAGGGAATCAAAATAAATTATACTTTTAGTACAGCAAGTAATTTTACATCCATTCCATTGTTCTCAAAAGAAACCATATACGGCTACAAGTACGACAGGATTAACCGGTTGATACAGGCAGATGCCTTAGTGGGAGATATCGTGGATGCCCA
>CBFGPJ010000206.1:0-5945 GCA_965650615.1 uncultured Fluviicola sp.
TGGGAGAATCAGGAGGATGCCTGGACCTGATCCGGAATGACCACGGATTCCGTTCGGGGGTATATATCTACAAAGGAATTTTGGTCAGCGAAGTATTGGGCCGCGTTTTCGATCTGAAATACAAGGATATTGATTTGTTGATGATGGGCTTGAAGGGCTAAAGCCCAGAACGAAAATGAGAAACAGAATGAGGAAATGAAATCATCATTCTCGTTCTCCGCACTCATTCTGATAATTATCCGCCGCGTTTATTCCCTTTATACTTTTGCTTCTTGTTCGTCCACTTGTAACGCTTCTTATTGAAGTTCTCTCTTCCGCGCGCACCCGAGTTGAATTTATAGACTAAGCCTACGTTATGCTGCAAATAATTTCCACCCGCTAAGGTACCGCCGGTAAAGGCAAATTTCCCTGAAGTCTGGATCTGGAATCCCAAACCACGGAAGAAAAACAAATTCACTCCCAAACCGACATTTCCTGTCAATGCGCTGACACCCGGCATTGGAGTACGTTGTGTCATTCCAATTCCCAAAGAAACATATGGATCAATCCAGCGTGGAGTAATTAACGGATAAAAGCTGTACTTGCAGTTGAGGTCAAGAGCTAAAAATACTCCTGAACGACCAATCGTATCATTAATTAATTTAGTCGGTCTGTAGGTAACGAATGCACCTGAAAATTCTGCGCTCAATCCGTACTTAAAGTACTTGTCGACCATGATGCGCGTAGGGAAATACTCGTAGTTCCACGATTGTACGACATCAAAAGGCTGACATAACCCGCGTCCGTCATCCTCCACAGCAGTCCAGCTTACACCTATCATCCATGAATATGGTTTGCGATTTCCCAGGACATAGGGCTGAGCATCAACGAAGTTCGTGGCAAGCAAAAAAATAACAAGTAAGACTGAATGGTATAACGTCTTCTGCATAGGAATGGATCGAGTCAATAAATTTGCCCCAAATGTATATAGCATATCTGAGATATCCCGCATTTTTTTTCAAAAATGTTGGTATATTCGTCAAAACTGAAACGTGTGATAAGCAATAAATTAGGCCTGAATTGGCCTGAGACGACCCCTGAATGGAAGAAGAATTTAGTTCGTAAGGTTAATTTCCTGAGTTTGATTGGTTCCTTTAATGTGATTGCCGCACTCATTATCTTCAATATCATTGGTTTTCAGTTTCTAAATGGTCATATGTTCGTTGTTTTAGGCTTGGCAGTGGTCGTTTTTTTATTGAATTATCGTGCTAAATTCATCCCTGCATCATACCTTTTTTTTGCGATCGGAGTTTATTTATTGAGTATTGCAACCATCTATATGCAACTGGAAAGTAATGTGCTGATGTATTTCTTTCCACTCACCCTTTCGATTGTGCAAATTTATGGTCGAAAAGAGGTCTTCGTACACTTGGTAACCTGGTGCATCATTTATTTCATGACGATTAGTTCGCTGATCATCCTGGGACCAAAATATTATCCGATTCACATCACGGACGCAACGATGAACACCTTAAAAGTATTTAACGGAATCTTCGCTTTCTTTTGTGGGCTGATGCAAATTGCGGTCATTACCTGGTTGAACATCCGGCAGGAAGAACAGATACGAAATGCCGTTGAAGAGAAACGTTTACTTTTGGCTGAATTATACCATCGTGTGAAAAATAACCTGAATATTGTGACCAGTTTGCTCAATATCAAAAAGAACAATTCGAATTCACAGGAAGTAATCGACGCGTTGGAGGATTGCCGGGGAAGAGTGTATTCCATGGCCTTGGTGCATCAGCAAATGTATTCCGGAACGAAAGTCGGGAATTTGAACATGATGGATTACCTGGTAGAATTGGTACGGAACGTTGAGCATGCTTTTGGAGGAGATGCAGATGTGATCCTGGAGGTAAATTCCGATGAATTAATCCTGCCAATCTCAAAAGCCGTTCCGATTGGTTTGATCATGAATGAATTGATTACGAATTCGTATAAACACGCAACGATCCCGGACAAAAAACTGGAAGTTAAGATCCATGTTGAACAAAATGGAAATTCATTGCAGATCGAAGTCACTGATAACGGGCCCGGAATGAAACAGGATAAGCAAAACAGCAGTACGCTTGGTTTCGAATTAATCCGGTCTTTATGCGAACAGATTGATGCGAGTTTTATCATCGGTAAGAATGTCGCCGATAGTTCCGGAATGAACATTCAAATCAAGATCATTGATTATTCGGTGAAAACACAGCTGTTTGTTTAACTTTAACTTTATGAACAATATCTTATTTATTGATGGTGGTTCACATGCTGATGTGAAGAAAGCTCTTCGTCAGTGGATTGATACTTATTCATCTGAATTGGAGCCGAACAGTGTTTTCAAAATCTACAAGAATGGAAATGGACAACATGTCATTCAAGCTGATGAAGATCTGGATAATGATTTGTTTTTCTTCCTGGTAAATTACATGCAGTATCCTGTTGGTATATATTATAAGGCAACTGTTAAAGGATATACAAGTGGAACGGAGCGAAATGTTTTGAAAGATAAACAGGTGCTTGTTTTCATTCCCGAAACAGATACGGAGTACGATAATGTTTATATAGTAACGGAAGCCAATGAAAGCTACAAGGTTGAATTCAGCAAAAAGATTATTGCAAGTTCAGAAATCCGGTTGTATGAAAGAGAAATTTTTCGACCTATCGGGAAACCGGAAATACTTAGAATCGAGCGAAAGCATTTGAATGAAGTTTCGGTAAAAGAAGAAACGAGCATTGAAAATCGTTTGAAATGGTTGGTCGGAATTGTTATAGCCCTGAACGTATTCAATTTCCTGATTGTGAAACCTTTTTCAATTGATCAGACAATTTCTTTTGGGAATGTTCCTTTTTTTATTTCATTCGGGATTTCACTCTGGCTTTTTTTTGATTATAAATTGCTACAAACGAATACCCGTTACCTAAAATGCCTATGTTTGGCGGGAGGGACGCTGATTTATATTTTTCTGCTCGCGAAATTTGAGTTGCTTCATTTATCTAAAGTAAGAACAGCAATTACAATCTTCCCACTGATGTTGTTGATTGTACAATGGCCACTTAGATATGTTTTTCTTCAGGCATTAAGCCAGGAACCAGTTGTTGATAATCATCCCAGAAAATTCACAACCGGATTTTATACTATGCTTTTATTGGTGATTCCAGTGGCTATTACCTTGATACTTTCTGGAATGATTTAAGAAAACTCAGGATTCAAACTCCCAGGCACTCCTATAGACTCCAAACTGTTCAATCTCATTCAATAATTCAGAGTAAAACGCATCACTTCCCAAGGTTGCGCTGTCACCAACTAAATAGCAGGATCTTTTGGCACGTGAGATCGCGACATTCGTTCTGCGGTAATCAGTTAAAAATCCAATAATCCCATCCGGATTCGAACGGGTGAAACTCACCACGATATTTTCTTCTTCCTGGCCCTGGATAGAATCAATGGTAGAAACTTTCCATTCCTTGCCCAGTTCTTTTTGTAATAAAGCGATCTGCGCAGAATAGGGAGCAAGAATAACTGTTCGTTTCGGATCAAGAGCTTCGGTTTCCAGTAATTTCCGGATGATAGTCAGTTCTTCGAGGTTCTCAAAACTTCCGGTGGTTTCATTCTGGGTTTCTCCTTCACCGAATCCAGCCATGTCGATAAACTGGATCTGTCCTGAGGGAATTCCAGCAGCGGTTTCTAATCGTCCCTGGTAGAAATACGGATTAATTACCGAAACAATTTCCGGCGACATGCGGTATTGCTCATTCAATAAGATCGGTGTCTGGAATTCACTTACAGTTTCCAGTAAACTCTTATTCAGGCCTAATTGAATGGCTTTCGTGCTAAGAACAACCGGAGGAAGTTGCTGCGGATCACCACATAAGACCAATTTCTTACCAAAACTTGCAACTAACCAGGTAAGAGGAGCCAAAGCTTGCCCGGCTTCATCCATGATAACTATATCGAATAACTGATTTTTGGAGAGTTCGTTGAATAAACCCACCGGTGTTCCTGCAATAACAGAACTGGATTCGATCAGTTGTTCTTCGGAATCATGTGCCAGTTTGCGTAATTCTTTTTGCAATTCGCGTAATTCTTTTCTCGCTGCCCGTTTTTCATCGGCAGCCTCTTTGGTGTAGTTGCGAATGTATCGATTGGCAATCTGTTCGGTCTTTTGGATTTGCTTTTTCAGCGATTGAGCATAGTTTGCACCTTTCCCTGAATCCAAATAAGCATCAATGGTATAAGGCATGATCTCCGCAGCCACTTTTTCCTCGTTTCCAACACGAAGAAGTGAAATTTTGGAAGCAATGATCTTTTTGCAGAGATTATCCACTGCCGTATTGCTTGGAGCTGTAATAAGGACTTTCTTTCCACGCTTCACCAATTCTTCAATTGCAACGGAAAGTGTGTGGGTTTTCCCTGTTCCCGGAGGACCTTGTATGACTGTTGTCAAATCGTTGCTTAGAATGGCACCGACTGCTTCCTGTTGCGAAGGATTGAGTGCCGGGTGTTTGAAAAGAATGGTGTCTTTTTCTGTTTGAAAATTGCTTTCAAATTCCTGCAACAGTTTGTGTTCTTTCAAAAAACGAAGACCGAGCTGCATACACTCTAAAGTCCTGTCATCGGGTGTAAAATCGATGCGCACCGGATTTTCCCTCATATTTCCTTCAATCTCTTCTTTACAGAAAAGGAGCAGGGAATACCCATTCAGTTCTACGATCCGGGCTTTGTATGTTTTGTTTTCAACATGCAATAACACCGTAGCGCCGCGTTTGAAAAAAGCATTATTGATAACAAAAGAGGTTTCCAATTGATAGAAATCCCCGTCAATACCGCTTTGAACATCCGTAATTTCACATGGAAACAAACTCAAGCCCTGTTTGCGCAACTCATTGGGAGAGGCTTTCAAATTCTCCGCCGCAAGATAGTGAGAATAGGAAATCTCTTCTTTTACAGCTTGTTCCAAGTGAGGATGTATTGATTGCATGATTTGAATGAATTTAACTCACGAAGATAAACTCAAAGCCTGAATAGTTGCCCGCAGATCGTGCTGATTTCGCAGATAATTTTGTATTATTCAATAAAAAAAACCTTAATCTGCGCTCATCTGCGTCCTCTGCGGGAGAAATAAACCATTCGAGTTTTATGAGATAACGTTATTTTCATTTTCGAATTTGCGGTAAGAAAGTAGTATGGCAATTACAGCCAATAACACCATCACGCCGAAAGCCATTGCAACCAAATGCCATTCCAGGGTCCCTGCAATCAGTTCCTTCGTTGCCAGTACAATATTCACTACCGGGATCAAAGCCGTTACTTCATTCAATTCCACACCCGGGAAAAATCCAACCATAGCAGGTAAAATGATCAGTAAATTGAGTGGAGAAATAATACTTTGAGCTTCTTTAAAGCTTTTCGCCCGAACCGCGATCGGGATCATAATTCCCGCGAAGAAAATAATCAGCGGACAAAGCAAAGCATAAAGCATAATGATGAATGTCGGTGAAAGAATGTCTTTGATGGCTTGCAATACCACCGGATCTTTGACCATGTCCAATACTTCGATCGCTAAATAGATTCCTAGTAAGTTGAAGGTTGCAGCCAATAGACCGGATACTACAACGACACCCATTTTCCCGAAAAGGATTTTCCAGCGGGGCACAGGAGTTGTTAATAACGTTTCGATCGTAGAACGTTCTTTTTCACCTGTAAATAAATCGATGGCAGGGAACATACATCCCATAAATCCGAATGCAATAAACAGGTAGGGAAGGAATCCTCCGGCCAGTTTTCCGATCATTTCTTTACTGGATGCTACGTTTGAGTGATTCAGGATGAACGGGGTTATTTTTGCTTCGTCGATTTTCAATTGGGCATAACGCTGTCTTTTCCAGTTCTCCTGTACGTACGTTAGGTAAGCATCTGC
>CBFGPJ010000207.1:0-5940 GCA_965650615.1 uncultured Fluviicola sp.
ATATTTAAAGTTAAATCATTGATTTTAAGCTATTTGACTATTTATTCAAAAACAATACCTAATTTTCTTAGGTAAAGATTTGTATACCTAAAATTCTTATGTATATTTGTCCTATGTATTCATCAGAACTTTTAAAAGGTACGCTTAAAACAATCGTTCTCAATCTGCTTAAGGACAATGGCAGAATGTACGGTTATGAAATTACACAGCGAGTCAAAGATCTCACAGGTGAGAAAATTCAAATTACCGAAGGAGCGCTTTATCCGACCTTGCATGCGCTTGAGTCACAAGGTGAATTGCAAACGGAAGAAGTGTTTATCGGTAAACGGGTACGAAAGTACTATACACTCACCGAAAAAGGGCAGTCGACGGCCAAAGAGAAAGTAAACGAACTGGTAGATTTTATGAATACCATGAAGTTTTTGTTGGATCTAGAGCCAAGAACTGGAAATGGTTAGAATTTCGGACGAGCAAGTTGATTTTATTCTTCATGAAATTGAAGCACGTGGGGTTACCATGAAAGATCTGCAATGGAACCTGCTGGATCACATGTGCTGTATTATTGAAAATGAAATGTCTGAAACAGATAACTTTGACCAGTTCTTTCAACGGCTCTTGCCTCGATTTTTCAACGACAACTTGCGTGAAATTCAGGAGGAAACAGAATTGTTATTAACCTTCAAACATTTTTACGCCATGAAAAAAACAGTAAATATTTCAGGACTTTTAGCAGCTGTTCTTACCCTGCTGGGATCCGTTTTCAAAGTCATGCATTGGCCTGGTGCCGGAGTTGCCTTTGTACTGGGGATAGCTATTTTCAGCTTACTTTTCCTACCATTGATGATTGCCCTTAAATTCAGGGATGAAGGAACCAAAACAGACAAATTTGTCTTGAGTTTCGGATTTTTGGTAGGGATCATTGCTTCTTTAGGTTTTTTATTCAAATTAATGCACTGGCCCGGAGCGAATATTTTGATGCTTACAGGTTTGGTATCATTTACCTTTGTATATGTTCCCCTTTATTTCTTTACGAGAGTCAGAAGGCCCGAATTGCGTTTCAATACAACCGTCAACTCTGTTCTGATGATGGCTTGTGGCGGTTTGCTGTTTGCAATGTACAATTTGGGATATTCTACGAAAGTAGAGGAATCTTCCCGACAGGCTTATCGTTTGTTGAATGAAGAAGTTCAGAAAATGGACCAGCCCAAAGTTACTTCTGTGAATCCACGAGACGTAGCGGCATTGCAAAAGCAAGTAAAGCAGTTGGATTTGGAAATCGGCGAATTGAAATCATTGATTATTATGAGTTCCGCTCGAATGACGAAGCAGGAGTACGAAGCTATAACGGAAGATGAAGCTTATAGCCGTTTACCAAAAGAAGAAGCGATGTCACGGATTTTAAATGCTTCCATGAAAAGTAAGTGGGCTTACATTTGTGAGCTGACTGAAGAAGTCAATGGAAGATTAAAAGTGGCTTATCCGGAGCAAAAAGACCTGGTTTTTGAAATCAATTCGATTGATCTTGCATCAAATACAACCAAAATTGCCTTACAGAATTTGACATTGATCCAGATGCACTTGCATTTATTGAAATTAATCGCCGGCTAGATCAATTATCAATTTTGAGTACAGTTGAACAAAACAAAGAGGGGAATTTTAATCGGTTCCTCTCTTTTATTTTGCATGTTCATCCACTTCAAAAATTCCAAACGTATTATTATCCAAATCAATAAAGTATCCCTGCCAGCATCTTCCTGGAATTGCAAATTTGGGTAAAGCAACCCTTCCTCCCAATTTTAAGATCAAAGCTTCCGTTTCATCAAAATTGCTCACTTCAATCGAACAAGTGAAAGCATTCGTTCCATATTCCATTGGCGGGATTTTGGCCGGACGTTTCAATAAACCGCCATACATACCGTCCGTTTCTATACGATAGTATTCAATGGGGCTGAATTCTTCCTTTACAAATTTCCACCCGAATAATGATTCATAGAATGCTTTGTCTCTGCTTGGGTCTGAAGATTGTATTTCAAAATAAGCTACATTATTCATATGACTGTTTTCTTCTAAGATAAAAAAAATGAACCAAACAAAAAAGAGACCCGAAATGAGCCTCCTTCTTATAATATCTTGATTTTAATTACTTTATAATTTGCATCAACCAAAAATCTTATTTTAAGAGCTTACTGTATTGAGCCACTTTCTCCTGATTTCCTGCCTGTTCATAAGAGATAATGGTTAAACGGAGAGCGTTTATATTCGAAGGGTCTTTGGTATAAATACTTTCGAAGGTCTGTGCTGCCTTTACATAATCGGCTGCAGCGCCGTAAGCACTTCCAAGATTCGAAGCCATCTCGGTATCATCCGGAAATTTTTGAAGTCCTTTTTTGAAACCGGTAATTGCCTCCTTATAACGCTTCAGGTTGAACTGCGAAACACCGTATCGTTTATAGTGTGCGGCAGTAGCATCTTTCCACTGAATGGTTGTTTTTAGAGCATCTCCGGCTTTTTCGTACTCTTTCAATGCAAAGTAGGCGTCTCCCAGATTGCCATATGGTAACGTATCGTTCGGATTAATGGAAATGGCTTTCTGGCTGTAGAGAACCGATTGTTTGAATTGGTTCAAGCGGTAGCATACCACACCTAAATTCGTATAGGAATTTGCATCAAGAGAATCAATAGAAATGGCTTTCCTGAAACTGGAGACAGCAAGCTGCAGTTGCTGCTTGTTAGCTGATGAATCTTGTCCGGCAGCATTCATCATGATTACACCATAATTGAATTGAACACGTGCACTGTTTGGGCTGTTTTGAAGATCTGCCGTGAAAAGAGTGGTATTAGACTCCCAGGCTTTGTTGCGCTGAATGGTTTTAACGCTAAAAATAACCCCGACGATTACTGAAAACAAGATCCCGGCTGATTGCCATTTTGCTGTTTGCTGAACCTTAAACAACGTGAATATAGCAATGACTGCTGAAAGAATGATTCCAAGGGAAGGAGCATAGATCAATCGATTTGCATAAGTTGTTCCTATCAAAGAAAAAATATTCGTTACCAGAGCAATAGAAATCAAAAAGAATAAGATCCCGAACGCAATTTCAGGTTTTGATTTACGTGTTTTTACCACAAGCGCCACAGCTAAAATTAATACCAACAAGGTCCCGATAACAGGAAGGGAGGTAAAACTCAAACATGGAAGCTGATTATAGGAATAATCATAACTCAAGTTAAAGGGGGCAACAGTTTCCAGCAGATAGCGACCTAAAACACCAATTCCGGTGGCATAACGCGAACCGTTCTCACATGCAACCAATGAATTATCGTGATAAGTGTAGTGAATTGGGGGAGTAGGATCAGAATTGATTACCAATTGATGCAGAATTAACCACGCCCCTGTGATTACAACCAATGGAAGCAGCTTTTTTGAAATCGGGCCGATAGATTCTTTTTTTACCATCCAAAAGTAAAGTCCCAAAATAGGGAGATACATGATCCCAGCTTCTTTAGATAATAAGCACGCTAAGAATAGAAGAACTGTTTTAACGGTATCTATAGATTTTCCGTTTCGTGCTTTCAATAAACTTGAAAAAGTGAGCAGGAAGAATAAGAAGCAAAGAATTTCATCCCGGCTTTTTATATTGGCAACAACTTCAGTATGGCTTGGATGAACCATGAAGATCAGCGCGATTGAAAAAGAAACCCAGACAGAATAATTCGAAAGTAATTTTAACAAGAGTTTGAAGAGGACACCTATTGTAAGTGCATATAAAAGGACATTTACGAAATGGTGTATTCCGGGATTATTTGGTGAAAATGCCCATTCAATTGCAAACATCACCATCGATAGTGGACGGTACAAACCTGCATTGGCATCCCAGAAGCCTTTCCAGTAAAAAGTAGAAAACAAATCGGGTATTCCGTTAAAACCTTCCTGTACAAAGCGGTTATTTTCAATGACAGCTAAGTCGTCCAGTACAAATCCATATTGAATGGTAGGGCTGAATAATAAAAAAGCAGCAATGCTTAACATCCAAAAAAGCCTGCGTTGTATCAGGAGGGAACTATCAACCAACGGAGCAGAAGGAGTTACTTTTGGAGACGATTGCTTAGCAGGGGAAGATTTTTGTTTTGACATGGCCTCGCTAAATTAGGGTTATTTGTCTTTTGTTTATACGTGTTATAGAGAAAAAACAGCAATTGGAAAATTTACAAAACAAAAGCGGCGGTCATTTAAACCGCCGCTTTCTATGTTTTTAATTAGAATTATTGTTTCACCAATCGTTCGGTATGAGTACCGGAAGTAGTGATGATATTTACAAGGTAAACACCTCTTTCAAAGGACTCAACCGAAAGTACATCTCCGGTTTGAGCGTGGTCTACTGACATCACCATTTTTCCTTTTGCATCATAGATGACAATAGACGATTCGTTCGCACCAGTAAAGGTAACCTTCACATTGTTTTGCGTTGGGTTCGGCGTTAAAGTAACTCCGAATGAACCGTTATTCTCATTTAGTCCAAGGTAATCAATAACAACACAATTGGATGTATCTGAACAATTATTCGCATTGGTAACAATAACCGCATAGGTACCGTCTACTGTCGGAGCAAACGTTTGAGCAGTTGCACCGGCAATCGGAGTATTTGTTGTACAGTTAATCCACTGGTAAGAAGAATTTGAAGAAGCGCTAATAGTTCCGTTTCCGTTATCAGCTGCAATAGCTGTCGGAGCTCCTGTAACTGTTAGATTCAACACCAGAATAGAGTCACAACCGTTTACATCCGTTAACGTATCTGAATACATCCCGGAAGAAGTGTACGTCATCCCATTTTGTGCCCAGGTATATGATTCACAAACCGTAACAGATTCAGATGAAGAGGATCCACCGATTGTTAAGTTCAATGTAATAATAGAATCGCATCCTGCCGCATTTGGAATAGTGTCCATGTAAACTCCGGAAGTTGTATAAGTCATACCATTCTGAGCCCATGTGAATGTTCCGCATGCAAATTCAGATGAACTGGAACTGGAAGGAGTGTTAATTGTCAGATCTAACGTAACAATTGAATCACATCCACCCACACTTGGGATCGTATCTACATACATTCCGGAAGTAGTATAGGTCATTCCGTTCTGAGCCCATGTATACGAATTACAGCTGCTTTCAACAACAGTATTTGTAATGGTAGGGCTGATAGTTAAAATAAGCGTAACTGTAGAGTCACATCCGTTCGCAGCAGTAAATACTTGTGTATACACCCCGCTTGTAGTATGTGTTTGAGTACCCCAGGTGTAAGAAACACATGCTGTATGTGAGAAGCTGCTTGTAATTGCTGCAGATTCCGTAATAACAAATGATAGTGTTGCCTGACAGTTATTAGCATCAGTTACTGTAACCGTATAAGTTCCGGCAGTTAAACCTGAAGCAGTAGAAGCAATTCCGCCGGAAGGAGACCAGGAATAAGTATATGCCCCTGTACCACCGGTTGGCGTTACCGTTGCGGATCCTGTTGCGGCACCATTACACAGAACATCTGTATGAGAGTTTGCAGAAAGATCCAATGCTGTTGGTTCTGTAATTACAAAGGATTGAGTTACTGTACAACCATTAGCATCAGTAACTGTCGCAGTATAAGTTCCTGCTTGTAATCCGTTTGCTGTAGCCGCAGTACCTCCGGATGGAGCCCATGAATAAGTGTATGAAGGAGTTCCTCCACTTACCATTACTGTCGCTGTACCGTTTGCTCCACCATTACAGGAAACTTCTGTTTGTGAACTGCTGCTTATTACTAATACAGGCGGTTCTGTAATTGTAAATGAAAGGGAAGCTGTACATCCGTTCATATCCGTTACAGTAACTGAATAAGTACCTGCCGTCAATCCTGATACGGATGTTGTTCCGTCACCGGTTGGGTTACCTGGAGTCCAGTTATAAGTATA
>CBFGPJ010000208.1:0-5930 GCA_965650615.1 uncultured Fluviicola sp.
AACGCGGTTCAATTGTTCAAAAAGAATTATCTGCATCCTTTTAACTCTTGAACATTTCAACATTTGAACCTGTTTTCAATATTAAATTACCGCTACCCTTCTTAAAACACACTTAACATTTATTTACTCGAATCGTAACTTAAAGGAAAGGATAGAACAAGGTTAGTAAATCAATTTTGTATCAAGAAAAAAAACGAAAAATGAAAAAAATTTACTTAAGTGCATTGTTCGCAGGTTTAGGAACTTTAGCAGCATTTGGACAGGACTTTTACGAAACAACTTACCGTGGAGCTTTTGCTCCGGCTCCAACAGCAATGTGGACAGAAGGATGGGCAAACTGGGATCCTCAAAATACTGCTTACGGTACTCCGAACCAAACCATCTCTACTAACATTACATCAAACACAACCTGGACTGCAGGAAATGTTTACTTGTTACAGGGTCAGATTTATGTAAAAAACAACGCAACGTTGACTATTGAGCCGGGAACGATCATCATGGGTGATAAAGCGGTTCAGGGTTCAGGTTTGTTTATTACTAAAGGTGCTAAATTGATGGCAGTTGGTACAGCTAACGCTCCAATCGTATTTACATCAAACCAGGCTGCAGGTTCTCGTTCTGCCGGTGACTGGGGTGGAATTATCCTTTTAGGAAAAGGTGCTAACAACCAAACAAACGGTGTTGCAAACATCGAAGGATTGGCTCCAACTGCAGATACTGAATTTGGTGGCGGAATGTCTCCTGACAACGATGATAATTCAGGAAAAATGAAATACGTTCGTGTTGAGTTCCCTGGATATGCTTACCAAACAGATAAAGAGATCAACGGTATTACTTTCGGTTCAGTAGGTAAGGCAACAGAATTGGATTACATCCAGGTATCTTTCTCTAATGACGATGCTTTCGAATGGTTTGGTGGAACTGTAAATGCAAGACACCTGGTTTCTTACAGAAATTTGGATGATGATTTCGATACAGATTTCGGATTCTCCGGAAATGTACAATTCGGATTGATCGTTCGTGACCCGAATATCGCTGATAACCCATCTGTTTCTACTTCAGAAGGTTTTGAATCAGATAACGATGCTGCAGGTTCTACAAACAACCCACAAACAAACGCTACATTCTCTAACGTTACTGCAATCGGTCCATACCGTGGAAATACTGCAAACACAATTGCTGCCGGTTACCGTCGTGGAGCTCGTATCCGTCGTAACTCTGCTATTGATATCCGCAACTCTGTTTTCATGGATTTCCAAAGAGGAATTTTCATTGATGGAACTGCATGTGAAGGAAATGCTACAAATGGTTTGATCCTTTATAAAAACAATATCGTTGCTGGTAACGCAACTGGAAAAGTAACTGAAAGAACCGCTTCAAGTACTTTTGGTATTCAAGCATGGTTCGCAGCAAATGATAACGATTCAATCGCTTCTACAGCAGGAATTTTGACTACTCCATATAACTATTTGGCTCCTGACTACCGTCCGGCTGGAAGTTCTCCGCTTTTAACAGGTGCAGATTTCACAGGAATGAGTGTAGGATTAGGTATCAAAGAAGTTTCTGCTATCGCAGGTGTTACTTTGTACCCGAACCCAACAAGCACAAATGCATCCTTATTCGTTGATGTAGCTCAAAACAGCACTGTTGAAGTAGTTGTAATGAATGCAAACGGACAAGTAATGCAAACAGTAGCTGCAAAATATGCTGAAGTTGGAACACATGAGTTCACAATCAACGCTGCTGATTTTGCTCAAGGATTGTACTACGCGGTGGTTAGAACCGGTAATGCAGTTAAAACTGTTAAATTGAGCGTTATTAAATAATAGATTAGTTTGAAAGCTACGAGGAAGTTTTCTCTGTTAGTTTAGTTTTATAGCAAGTTAAAGGGTTCGTTTCGGCGAGCCCTTTTTCATATCATGATATCTCATTAACATGAAAACATGATATCATGTTTTCGTTATATAACGAAGAGGTATCTAAAAAGCAGGTACTAAAAAAGGTGAAATCCCTGTAAAATCTGCAATTAAAAGCCCCTTTTTAATGTGATAATATCCCTATCTTCGCAAAAACAAACATTATGAAAATTCTAGCATTCGGAGCAAGTACCAGTAAATCTTCTATCAATCAACAATTTGCACATTTTGCTGCACACCAATTTGAAGGAGAGATCAATATGATTGATCTGAATGACTTTGAAATGCCTGTATTTTCAGTAGATAAAGAAAAAGAAGAAGGTTACCCGGTTCAGGCTCATGAACTGCACGAGATTATCGAAAACTCCGACTTTTTGGTCATTTCGATGACTGAGCATAACGGAAGTTATTCAGCAGCTTTCAAAAACACATTGGATTGGTGCTCCCGATTAAACAATAGTGTATTCCACGACAAGCCGATGTTATTGATTTCCACTTCTCCCGGCAAATTGGGTGCAAAATTCGTACTGGAAGCTGCTTTAAGCCGTTTTCCGAAACATACGGCAAATATCCTGGGACATTTCAGCCTGCCAAGCTTTGGAGAAAACTTTAAAGACGGGATCACTAATGCCGAACTGGCAAAAGAGTTTAATGATTTGATCTCAAATGTAAAAGAAACCTTATCTCAACTTAAATAGAGAATCGATACCTATCACCCTTTCGGCAGTGTATCCTTCCGCATAGCGAACACCGATACTGCGTCCGAATTCAGCCATTCTTCCGCGAAGAAACTCAAAGAATTCTTCTCCTGAGATTGGAGTTTTCGGTTCGGATGAGTTGGGATCCCAGAATTGCGTTTTATAGGCTTTAATCGAATCAAATTTCTGTTCTACGAAATCCGTGACATCAATGACAAAATCCGGTTTCAGGTAACGGTCCTGGATGTAATGGTAAACAAACTTCGGCCGATGTGCTTCCTGTGGCACCCCATTCCAGGTTGTTTCAATTTTACGCAAACCAGCCAAAAAACAAGCCTCAGAAGCAAGCTTACTTCCTTTTCCGTGATCCGGATGTCGGTCGGAAACAGCATTCATCAGGACAATTTCGGGTTTGAATCGGCGAATTTGTTCAATGATCAATCTCAGGTTCTCCTCGGAATGTTCAAAAAATCCGTCTGCCATTTTTAGATTTACTCGTTCTGTTAATCCCAATATTCTGGCAGCAGCAGCAGCTTCTTCCTTCCGGGTTTCTTTTGTACCACGCGAACCCAATTCACCTTGTGTCAGGTCAATAATTCCGGTGGTGTAACCCATTGCCCGGTGTTTCAATAAAGTCCCTGAAGCGGAAAGCTCCACATCATCCGGATGCGCACCGATTGCTAATACATCAATTTGACTCATGGTTTTCGGATCCAATCTAAAATATGTGACTCAGCGGGTTCTGTTTGTGGTGAAAAAAAACCTGCAATTTTGCCCTCCTGATCAATCAGGTATTTCTGAAAATTCCAGCTTACTTCCGTACCTGTTTGTTCTTTCAGCCATTCATAAATCGGATGGATCTGCTCACCTATGGTATGTACTTTTTCGGAAAGCGGGAAACTTACTCCGTAATTGGTCGAACAAAATGTAGCTATCTCCTCTGCTGTTCCCGGTTCCTGTCCTGCAAAGTCATTACAGGGAACTCCAAGTATCGTGAAATGATCTCCACCGAATTCTTCGTTCAATTCTTGTAATTGCGTGTACTGTGGTGTTAATCCACATTGGGAAGCAACATTTACCAGAAGCACTTTTTTTCCTTTAAAGGAATTCCAATCAATGGGTTTTCCATCCAGGTAATTCAACGAAAAGTCATACAGTTTCATAGCAATTCTCTTTGAGCTTGAAGGTACTTCTTATTTCTAACTCCTGCAACAATTGTCAATGCCAGGAAAATAGCAATGGTAATCCACACATAACCAGGCAAATTGACAGAACCGTCACCGTTTGCATAAGAATGTAGTCCCACCAAAATAAAGTTTACACCGAAGAATGTAAATAAAATGGCCGAATACCCCCACATTGCCGCAGCATTGAAAGCAAACTTTCCTTTTAAGCCCGGAATGTATCTGAAATGCAAGATAATTGCATATACCAATACCGAAACCAATGCCCAGGTTTCTTTCGGGTCCCAACCCCAGTACCTTCCCCAGGATTCATTCGCCCAGATTCCTCCAAGGAAAGTTCCGATTGTCAGCATAAATAGACCGATCGTAATGGTCATTTCACTTACAGCTGTAAGCACCGTAATATTTTTCGTTACCTCTTTTCCGTTTTTCGTACTTCTCGACAGATATAAAATGATATTGACAAAACTGATAATGAATCCAAGTCCCAGGAACCCGTAACTACTCGTAATAATAGCTACGTGGATCATCAGCCAGTAACTCTTCAACACCGGCTGCAAAGGAGTAATTTCCGGATCCAGTAAGTTTAGCTGGGAAACAAAGATGAAGAACCAGGCCAATAAAGCCGCAGCAGCTAAAATAACCACGCTGACACGCGAGAAGATAAATCCTGCCAGTACAATTACCCAGGCAATGAAAACCATTGCTTCATACCCGTCACTCCATGGAGCGTGTCCTGAGATCATACTTCTCATAACCAATCCTGAGCCATGATAGAGGAAAATAATCCCCATCAGTGCGAAAATCACTTTCCCGATAATGGAATAACGGCGGTCCGATTTTTCGGAAGGATTAAAAAATACACGTATGAAGAAGATAATCAGCAAAACCAATGAAAACAGGATATAGGAATTTCCTGAGTTTTTAAAGATTCCCATTTTATTGTAGGAAACTTCCATTTTCACATGTGATTCCGAAGGGAGAATAGATGTCGGAGCAATGGAACGCTGCATTTTCTTCAAATCATTCAAGAGCTTTGTTGACTTGGAGAAATCACTATTGGATTTTGCCGCATCATTTAACGAACTGATATATGTAAGCGCCAAACGGCTTGAAACACTGTCTCTCATCATCAGTTCCTGGTTAAAAGGCATAAACCAGCGATTTGCTTTATCACCTTTCATCGGAATGATTTTCATGTAATTCCAGTTGATCACTCCCAACAACACCTGGTACTTCTCCCCTAACTTGATCAATTTCTTTTGTGCTTCCGATTGCTGACCTTCCGGTTTTTGCAATGCTGCATTGTAATCATTGATCCACTTAAAGTTTCCTGTCTCATCGGTCAATTCACGGAAAGAAACGTATTTCGTCAGGTTGTATTTATCAAATAATGCAGATGGAACCAGGATTACTTTTTGGTCCAGCCAATAATCCGGATACATATGCATGCTGATTACAGTTTGTACTGCATTACGTCCTTCGTATTTATTGGAGCGGTATAATTTGCTTAACAACTGATCACACATCGTATGCATCGGAATAATACGACCGCGATTATCCTGGACAAGCAAAGTTGCCAATTCATCACTCTGATCTTCCGAAATAAAGTAAACTACCGGTTTTACAGGAGCAGCTGGCATTGCCTGCTCGTGCTGATGCGTATGATCATGGGTATGATCATGTACGTGTCCGGAAGAGTCCTGCGCAAAGGCTGCCACGGAAAATAATGTAAACAAAATTGCAACAACCGATTTTGCGTTCGACTTTTTCAATATTCCTATCAACTCTCTGAAACGGGAAGCTGGTGCAAACAAACTGAAGATCATTCCGATAAACATCATTAAGTAACCCAAATAAGTAATATTCGTTCCCCAAAAATCATGGTTCACACTTAAAATAGTCCCCTTTTCATCTGCATCGTAAGAAGACTGGAAGAAGCGGTAACCGCCATAATCCAGTACGTGGTTCATAAATACGCGTTTTGTACCGAATTCTTTATTCGCAGTATCCAAGACCTGCAAATCACTTGCATAAGAAGAAGGCATATCAGACCCCGGATAACGGTCTAAAATAAAATCGTTGCACTTCATGTAGAATGGAATTTTGATACGCTTCATCCCATATTCCAG
>CBFGPJ010000209.1:0-5922 GCA_965650615.1 uncultured Fluviicola sp.
TCCACAACGGGAAACTATACTTCACTTCATCGCGCAGAAAAAGTGAGGCTGTGAACCGTACCTGGCTTGGGAACCAACTTTCTTTCTTAGATCTTTACCAGGCAGAAATCAATCCTTCCGATAACAATGTGACCAACATTCAGCCCCTGAAGAACAAGCAGGTAAATAAGAAATACCATGAAGGTCCTGTTGCCTTTTCACCGGATGGAAAACAAGCGTTCATTACGCGGAATAATTACCAGGAAAAGGCAATTGACGGAACCCGGCATTTTTCCTTGTTTGTTTCCAACCTGGAAGGTGCAACCTGGTCAGAACCTGTTCCCGTTGCATTCAACAGCACGGATTACAGCGTAGGCCATGCAACGCTTTCTCCCGATGGACTTACCCTGTTTTTTGCTTCCGATATGCCGGGAGGAAAAGGTGGAGTGGATATTTATCGCTCCAAATGGCAGAACGGGATTTGGTCGATCCCTGAAAACATGGCTTCGATCAATACCAGCGGAGATGAAATGTTCCCCTTTTTCCATGAATCCGGGATTTTCTTTTTCTCTTCCGACGGTTATGCCGGTTATGGAGGATTGGATGTCTTTGTGGGACAATACAAAGACAATGATATCAAACAGACCCGCAATGTTGGGTCGCCGTTTAATTCTTCCGGAGATGATTTTTCCGTATGGATGAATAAGGACGCCAAAACCGGGATGTTTTCCTCGAACCGGGCAGGAGGAAAAGGAAATGACGATTTGTACACCTTTGCAATGGATAAACCGTTCACTTTTGCCCGTACGATTACGATCCTTGCAAAGGATGAAAAAGGAAATAAACTAAGTGGAGTAGAAGTCAGGTTGAAAGACGCTTCCGGTAAAGAACTGGCAACAATGATCTCCAATGAAAATGCAGAGGTGATCTATGAAACTTCTGAAATAGGAGCAATCAGTTTTGATGGGAAGAAAAAGGATTATTTTGAATCTGCCGGAACGATTGCCCTTACGGATGAATCTCCGGAAAAACTAAACGCAGACCTGGTCCTGGAAAAAGATCCGGGCTTTATGCTCCTGGTGAAAGTACTGGATAAAAAATCAAGTGCGGTTCTGGATAGTGTAAAAGTGACCCTGATCAATAATATGACCGGTAAAGAAGAGGGTGTTTTCTATACCAACAAAGATGGAGCGATCAAGCGACCTATCTATGACAAGAAATTGAATGATCGTATTTCTTACAACATCCGCCTGGAGAAAAAGGGGTATTTACCGAAAGGAACAACCTACAACAAGGAGTTGACTGTTCCCGGAACATATGACGTTTCAAAGGATTTGAACTTGTCGATTGAAAAATTGGATGTTGGGACAGATCTGGCAAAAGCCATTGATTTGAAACCGATCTATTTCGACCTGGCAAAATACAATATCCGTCCGGATGCAGCAGTGGAATTGGATAAGATCGTAGCCATTATGAATGAATTCCCGACCATGGTGGTTGAATTGGGGTCTCATACCGATTGCAGAGGAACGGCTGCTAAGAACCTGGAACTTTCCCAGAAAAGAGCGGATGCTTCAGCAGATTATATCAAATCACGTATCAAAGATCCATGGAGAATCTCCGGAAAAGGATACGGGGAATCAAAAATATTGAATGGTTGTACCTGTGAAGGGCCGAAAAAACAACCGAAATATACGGAAGCACAACATTCGGTCAACCGCAGAACAGAATTCCTGGTAGTGAAGATCTAACGCCTCTTCACCAAAATTAAGAGCACTCGTCAATGGCGGGTGCTTTTTCTTTTTAACGCAAAGTAGCAAAGAGCGCAAAGTGAATTATGCAATAAAGCCTTTGCGAAGAATAATTCAAAATTTATAACCGAGAAAAACAGAACCTATACCTCCCAACCCATTATCGGTTCTTTTCTTTGATAGTATACCATCAACAATATTCGTTTTACATTGATACCAACCTAATCCTATATTGGAGCCTAAATAGAATCCTTTGATAATTGTGAATTTTATTCCATATCCTAGAGACGTTTCATTACTTGTCTTTGTTTCAGTTGCAGATGGTTCAAATACTGTTGAGTAATTTAATTTTCGGTAAAAATATCCCACATGGAACAATACATAATGACTAAACCATTTTTCATCACCTGTTGGATAAAATTTGTAATTAAGTTCTCCACCGATCACTTTTTGATATGCTCCAACTGCGAAAGAACCAAGTCCAAACCTTGGCCCTAATTCAAACTGGTGCTTTTTATAGTTTAGTGTAAACAAAACTGAAGCAGGTAAACCATCAGGTGATACGGATAAATTAAGGGAAAAACCATAATGAAACTTTTCAGTTTTTTCTTTTTCTCCACCTTTATTAATAGAATCTATAAGTGTATTATAATCGGAAGAGTAAAATAAATTATTATTCGGGTTTTGGTCCGAAAAATCATTTTGAGCACCTGCAAAAAACGATAATGAGCAAAGCAAAAGTGTGATTTGTTTTTTCATAGTAGGCTTGGGAAATGTCATCTCAGTGCATAGTTATTTAATATGCAAGTATAATCATTTTGAAGAGATTTGTTACAGATGTGAGAAAAATGGTTAGTTAATCCGTAATTATAGAGAAAATGCGCCAAGCGGCGCATTTTATCCATTTATTTCTTTTTCAATTGTTTCTTCAATCTCTCCATATGCTCCATTTCCATTTCCAGGTATTTGGCAGTATGTGAAACATCGGTGTATTTCTTGATGATTTCTTCCGGGGTCCCGGTGCAAACAATGTTTCCACCGCCTCTTCCGCCTTCCGGGCCTACATCAATAATGTGATCCGCTACTTTGACAATATCCAGGTTGTGTTCAATTACCAAAACGGTGTTCCCGTCATCTACCAAACGTTGCAGTACTTCGATCAGCATGCGGATGTCTTCAAAATGCAACCCGGTGCTTGGTTCGTCCAAAATATAGATCGTATTTCCGGTTCCGCGTTTGGTTAACTCACCGGCCAGTTTAATGCGCTGTGCTTCACCGCCACTTACGGTCGTAGAAGGCTGTCCCAGTTTGATATAACCCAAACCAACCGAGTTCAAAGTTTCCAATACGCGGTGAATTTTCGGGACATTTTCAAAGAATACGACCGCATCTTCGATGGTCATTTCCAGTACATCATTGATCGATTTTCCTTTGTAACGAACCTCAAGCGTTTCCCGGTTGTAACGTTTTCCGTTGCAGGTTTCGCATTCTACGTAAACATCCGGCAGGAAGTTCATCTCAATCACTTTCAAACCACCGCCACCACAGGTGTCGCATCGTCCGCCGGCTACATTGAATGAGAACCTTCCGGCTTTGTAACCACGGATTTGTGCTTCGGGAAGTGCTGCGAATAAAGAACGGATCTCTGTAAACACATTGGTGTACGTTGCCGGATTACTTCGCGGAGTTCTCCCGATTGGGCTCTGATCAATTTCAATCACTTTATCGAGGAATTCCAGGCCTTCAATTTTCTTGTAAGGCATTGGTTTCTTCACTCCGTTGTAGATATGTGCGTTCAGGATCGGATAGAGCGTGTGATTGATCAGGGTGGATTTCCCGCTTCCTGAAACACCGGTTACACAAGTCAATGTTCCTAATGGAATGGTCAGATCAACATCCTGGAGGTTGTTCCCGGATGCTCCTTTCAAAACCAACTTTTTGCCATTTCCTTTCCGGCGTTTTTTCGGAATTTCAATTTCCAGTTCACCGTTCAAATACTTGGTGGTAATGGAATCGGTTGAGACCAATTTATTAAACGGAGCTGCATTGACAATTTCTCCGCCGTGAACACCTGCTCCCGGACCGATATCCACTACAAAATCCGCAGCTTCCATCATTTCTCGATCATGTTCTACCACAATCACTGAATTTCCCCCGTCTCTCAAGCGTTTCAGGGAATTGATCAAGCGGGTATTGTCCCGTTGGTGCAATCCGATGCTCGGCTCGTCCAGGATGTACAATACGTTCATCAATTCAGATCCGATTTGAGTTGCCAAACGGATCCGTTGTGCTTCACCACCCGACAAACTTCTGGCAGAACGGTGCAAGGTCAAATATTCCAATCCAACTTCCAGGATGAAACGCACACGTGCACGGATTTCTTTCAGGATCTCCGTTCCGATAACCTGTTGTTCGTTATTTAATGAATCTTCAATATTTTCCAGCCAGGTTGCCAATTCCTGGATATCCAATGTGGCAACTTCTCCCAATGTTTTTTCATTCACTTTGAAATGAAGTGCTTCTTTTTTCAAGCGTGCACCGTGACATTCGGGACATGTAATTTTATTCATGAAACTTTGTGCCCAGCGCTGAATTCCGGCGGTACTTTCTTCCGCATGCCGTGCCATGAAGTTTCCAAGTCCTTCAAATTGGATGGCGGTTTCCTTCCCACTTTGTTCCAAACCTTCATTTCCGTTCAGGATCACGTGGATCAGGTCGTCTGGAAGATCTTCAATCGGTGTATTGATGGTATAACCTTCCTGTTGCAGGAAAGCTTCAATGCGATCAAAGAACCAGTTGCGTTTGTATTCTCCGATCGGGGCCAAACCTCCTTTTTTGATGCTTAATTTCGGATTGGGAATAACTTTTTCCTTGTCGATCTCAGAAATTTCACCCAATCCCACACAGGTAGGACAAGCTCCATAGGGTGAATTAAAAGAGAATAAATTCGGTTCCGGTTCCGGGTAAGAAATTCCGGTGCTAGGACACATTAACAAGCGGGAAAAGTGACGCACCTGGTTCGTTTCGAAATCCTGGATCATCATACTTTTACCGCCATGTTTCATAGCCGTGGTGATCGCATCGTACAAACGTTTGCGGTCATCGGCCTTTACCTGGATCCGGTCGATCACGATCTCAATATCGTGGATTTTATAGCGGTCCAAACGCATACCTTTGGTAATTTCCAGGATTTCTCCGTCAATCCGTACTTTGGAATAACCCATTTTCCCGATTTGTTCGAATAATTCCCGGTAATGACCTTTTCTTCCTTTGATCTTGGGAGCAAGGATCAATACCTTCTTCCCGTCAAATTGTTCAATGATCAGATCCGTAATCTGCTCATCGGAATATTTGACCATTTGTTCTCCTGTTTCGTAGGAATAAGCTGTACCGATCCGTGCATAAAGCAGACGCATGAAATCGTAGATTTCTGTAATCGTCCCGACAGTTGATCGCGGACTTCGTGAAACCGTTTTTTGTTCGATCGAAATAACGGGGCTTAGTCCATTGATCTTGTCCACGTCCGGGCGTTCCATTCCACCTAAAAACTGTCTGGCGTAAGATGAAAAAGTTTCAATGTATCTTCGCTGGCCTTCGGCGAAAATGGTGTCAAATGCAAGAGAGGATTTCCCGCTTCCGCTTAAACCTGTAAAAACAACAAGTTTGTCTCTGGGAATTTCTAAATGAATGTCCTTTAAATTGTGTTCTCTGGCTCCGTAAACTTCAATTGTTTTTGTTTGCTCGTCAAGACTCATGTCAAAAATTGTACTCTAAAATGTTATTTGTATGCGTTATAAGGTTTCAGATTTTCGGAAGCTGCCGGTAAGAGGAGTGTAAATTTTCTACCTCCTTTTACGGTCAATTTGGTTGTTTTCAACCAGGGATTTAATTTACGAAGAATTTTAATATTAAAGCCCTGATCGTTTGCCCAAAGTGCCAAATTCGGGATTGTTTCCTCGACAATCACTTTCTGGATATGAAAAGGCTCATACAATTCCATTTTATCCGGGTAGAAACCGTAAGCTTCCGGGTTTTCGTAAATCAGTTTGGTAGCCAAAAGCCGGAAAACATACCTTCCGGTCTCGCTGTTCTGGTAAGTGTCAAAATAGTGCTCTGTTTTTTGCCATTCCATGTCTTCAATCACACCACCAACTCCACGATTGTAAGATGCTGTGGTCATAACCCAATCATT
>CBFGPJ010000210.1:0-5902 GCA_965650615.1 uncultured Fluviicola sp.
GCAATTTGATAGTTTGACTTACGATTCCAAAGGAAACCTGGTCCGTTTTTCCCGCGAACATATCGGATTAAATACGGATAGATACTGTTTTGAATACAATTCAGATAGCAAACTGGTGGAAATGACCCGTGTCGATTATTATTTGGATGTCCCGGAGAACGAACGAATTCCGCAGGTATGGAAATACGGTTACAGTAAAGATGGGGTTATTAACCGTCGTTCTGAATTACAAGCCGATGGTACCTGGCTGAGCTGTTCTTTTCAAAAGGAACCATTCCTGCCGACCGAAAAATAAGAACGCTGTAAAACAAAAGTTCCACAGCGCTCTTTGATGCGTCTGATTCAGAATTATCGGATTTCACATTCACGTGTATAATCTCCGTAAATGTCTGTTCCGGTTTCTTCCAGATCATTGCATTTCTTTTCTGCGCGGACACGTGAATCTTTGAACGAATAGTAGCCATCTCTGGAACTGTTTCTATTCCCGTCGCTGTCCGTTCTGACTTTCGTGCATTCGCAGGTATAATCTTTCTTGCAGGATGTCAGCGCGAACCCTGACAACATGATTACTGCTAAAATTACGCTTTTCATAATCGTCGTTTTAGGATGTTTCTAAATATGAAGAACTTACCTTGTAAATTCCTTACCTAAGCAGATCAATAATTTACATAATTCCGGATTGTTCTCCAAGGATTTAAACAAATATTAAGCGTTTTTAACAGTGTTCATTTCCTGGTCTAGATATCACATTCTCTGGTGTAGCTTCCAAGGATGTCTGTACCCGATTCTTCCAGGTCATTGCAACGGTCTTCAGCACGTGCACGCGAATCTTTGAATGTATACGTTCCATCGGAAGTGGTAACTGTACTACCATCATCGTCTGTACGGATCTTTCTGCACTCGCAGGTATAATCTTTTTTGCAGGAAGCCAGTGTAAAACCTGACAACACGATTACTGCTAAAACTACTCTTTTCATACTCATTTTTTTAAGGTGTTTCTAGAATGGTGCTCCCAGGGGAACAACTAGAAGCAAAGATGATGGATTATACGAGCGAATCCGTTACAGAATCTTTCTGAAAACTTACAAGTTTTATAGATTTTGAAAGTGGGAATTATGTAAGCCTTTTCAATAATTACGCAACAAACTCTGTATTTTCTTTATCAAATTTACCTGAAAGGATCAATGGGATAAACAGAAGGTGAAGCATCTCGGAATACAAAGATGTGAACTGGAATCCAATATATAAGTTGTGATTGGAGATCCGGAATCGTTTACGGAACGGATCAGTGCGGTAGGTAAGAAAAGGTGTATCAGGCAACTGTTTGATACACCTTTTCGATTGATGAAACTCTGGAGAAAATGCATATTCCTTACTACCGGAATATGGCATAAAATCCTTACGGATGCAATAGAGCTCAAAACAGTGATTTAGTTCGTGACGAATTTTCTGAAAAAAATAATTGTAAAATCAAGATGGATTTATTTACTTTGTTTTTCAAAGTACTTTTTTTAAATTTAAATTGACAACATGAAAAACAAAAGATTAATCATTATTCTTTCGGTAGTCGGAGTGCTATTGTTGATTCCATTCGTTGCCATGCAGTTTACAGATGAGGTAAAGTGGTCGGGATTTGATTTCCTGGTAATGGGAATTTTATTACTTGGAACGGGTTTGCTTTGTGAATTGATCCTTAGGAAAGTAACAAACAGAAATAACAGGATCATTCTTTGTATAGTAGTTCTCGGAGTTTTGGTGCTTACCTGGATGGAATTGGCGGTTGGGATCTTCGGAACCCCGTTTGCCGGATCATAAACAAATGAAGGTGTCATTTTGAATGAGAATCTTATTTTTATGGAATAAGGAAACTCCATTTAAAATGATTGAAACTGCAAAACGATTAGAAGAACTGTTGAAAACGGGACAAACTTATTTGAGTCGGGCTTCCGGATCAGATTTAAAATACAAATCACTGCCTGGAAAATGGTCCAAACAGGAAATTTTGGGGCATTTGATCGACTCGGGAATCAATAACCTGCAACGTTTTACCGAAATTCAATCTGCTGAAAGACCGTTCAAGGTTCGAAAGTACAAACAGGATGACCTGGTGATAGCAAATGCATATCAGGATGCCGATATGAGTGAATTGCTTCCATTGTGGCTTACATTGAATAAAAGGATCCTGAAAGTAATGGAGAAGCAAACACAAGCTGCATTGAATTACCGGATCGAACTTCCCGACGGACAACTTTCCGACCTGAGATTTCTAATGACCGACTACGTGGACCACTTGGAATACCATTTGAAGCAGATCATGAATTGAGGAATGGTTTTTACAACTTGAATCCGGTAGTTGTTTTAAAAAACATAAATACCTATTTTAGGTAGTATGAAAGTCCATACAACAAATTATTTTGATACGTTTATTGCCATTGCGGACGATTGTCCTCTGGCACACGGAGAAATACCCCCGGTGAAAAAGGATGCTAAAACAGTTGCAAACATGCAGTTCGAACTGATTAGCAAAAATCCGTATAAATACACTTCGGATGAGGTATTGTTCCAGGTTTTCGCAGATAAGAACGATTTAACCGAAAGTGAATACGAGGAAGCGAGAGCACAGTTCTTTTCGAAAGGACAAGCATGTCTGCGTGCTTCACCGCTTACAAAACGTTATGGTTGGGGAATTCATTTCGATAGTGAGGGGAAAATGGCCTTGTACAGCTCGGAAAGCCAGGAATACAAACGCTTCATTGAAGACGAAACACTGAAAGTTGTGAAGGCGATGAAATCAAGCAGGTAGGTCCGGGAGATGCAGTTATTCAATACATGGAGATCCGATCCCGGAAAACTGTTCCTTGCTGATGGTTTGGGAGCATGTATGACAGTCTTATTAATAGCGGGAATCCTGATGCCTTTTCAGAAAATGGTTGGGATGCCGCGATTTGTCCTTGGAATATTTCTTCTTTTAGGGTGTACTTTGGCGCTCTATTCCTTTTCCTGTTTCTTCTTCCTGAAAAATAACCGGCGTTTTTTCCTGAAGATAATTGCTTTGGCCAACACATTGTATGCCGCATTGACAGCCTTCTTTGTGATTTTCTATTTTGAGAAGCTGACTATTTTTGGATTGGGTTATTTCGTAATTGAATTGGTCATTATCCTCGGATTGGTATTTTTGGAAATGAAACTGGCTTATAAATCCCCGACAAATGAAAAAGCACTTTAAAATAGTTCTCTTAATGTTATCCGGAATACTGATTTCCTGTTCCGATAAAAACGAAACGAATTTAAAGGCCAGTGAGCATGAGTTTATTCAAGACCTGGGAATTTTAGGGCCCAAAGAAGAAATTCAATTGTTTGAAAACAACGACGGATGGAAAGATGTGACCAAATCCGGGAATTTTATTACCAACAGGAGAATTGCCGCTTATTGGATCGAAGACGGTGAGAAGAACGTTCATTCGGCTTTTTTTGAGAATGAAATTGATTCCATGTCCCTGGCCGACAATCACACAGCATTGACATATGCGTCTTATGTCACGATTTACAAAACAGATGGAACCTTGTTTAAGGTGTATGTGGATGCCGACAGTGCACGCGTGCACGAGTTTTTCAATAAAGCCCGATCGAATTGGGAAAGTTTGAGGAGGAATAAGTGAAATGGATTAATTTAGAGAAAATGCCTCAAGTATTACATATATTTAAAAAACATGCCGTAATTCTGAAACCGGACTATACTCCTGATTTTAGGAAGTCATTTTTTGAATGGGAAAATCAACTAACATCTCGTTTGGGAATTATTAAGGATGGGCAACTTTTGCTGGCAAATGAATATAAAGAATTGATTAATGTTTCCAGAACAGGTACTGTTATTATACAGGATATAATTGGTTATTCAGGATCCAATAAAATGGATTATTTACAGGATCTAAAAAAAATGAATTTTCCCGAATGGTATATCAGGGATTGGCTGAAACGATTCCCTGAAATAATCACTTTCAATAAAGAAGATCGGGTGCAGTATTTCGGGCCATTTTCAATTAACCTACAGAATAAAGAACTTTTTCTAAAAGATAGTTACAAATTGTGTGTGTTAGAAATAGGTCAATCGATTCGGATAAGATTGAATGCTAAATCCGATTTTACAGCTTCGAGCGGAAAACAGCGAACCTATTATGAATCTGATTATATTATTCAATTTTTGGGAGAGGTAGATTCTATCGAATTCGTTTCTGATAAAACACTTGAAATTCAACGAGAAATTCCGTGGAAAACGGCAAAGGCAATAGATTTACGAAAAGCCTATTATTAAGTATACGATGCAAGAATTGAAACTGAATGCCAACAGATTAACCCTGAAAGAACTGAATCTGGGTGATCTGGATAACATTCACTTACTTCTTTCCTTACCTGAAACGGATGAGTTCAACACGATGGGGATTCCGGAGAATATTGAATTTACGGAACGTTTGCTGGCTGACTGGCTGGGAATCCGCGAATTAGTCCCCCGAACGAAATACGTGTTCAAGATAGAAGATACAGAGAGCAATTTTATCGGGCTGATCGGATTGAACATGGGGAAACCCAACTACCTGACGGGTGAGGTTTGGTACAAGCTTCACAAAGATTTCTGGAATCGGGGATACGGAACAGAAGCTTTGAAACGCTTACTGGAATTTTGCTTTTCAGACCTGAAATTGCACCGGATTGAAGCCGGTTGTGCTGTTGAGAATTACGGATCGATCCGTGTCCTTGAAAAAGCAGGAATGATCCGGGAAGGCCGGAAAAGAAAGAAATTACCGATTCGCGGAGAGTGGGTGGATAACTACTTTTATGCTATTTTGGAAGAAGATTTTCAATAAAGTCGAAAAAAAATAATTGATTGTGTCCAATTCGGAAAAAGTGAATCGTCATTCAGATATAAACAACTAAAAAAAGAAAAGATGAAAGAATTTTTGATGATTTTCAGAAATGAGTTTAAACCGGATTTTAAACCGACAGCAGAACAGATACAGGCAAGTATCAAGCAATGGCAGGATTGGATCGGTGGAATTGCTGCACAGGGAAAATTTGCCGGAACGAACCGTTTAAGTTCTGAAGGAGCAAAAGTAATGAGACCAAATAATGTGGTTACTGATGGCCCGTATGCAGAGTTGAAAGAAATCGTTGGTGGTTACCTGATGGTGAATGCGGAAGATTTTGACCAGGCTTTAAAATTAGCAGAAGGTTGTCCAATTTTCGGAATGGGAGGAAATGTGGAAGTAAGAGAAGTGATTCCTATGTCTATTTGATGATTGAAGATCAGCTGATTTCACAATTGTATAAAACAGAGTACAGGAAGATTGTTTCTGTACTCTGTAAGTTATTTGGGATTGCCCATGTTGAAATTGCCGAAGACATCAGTAACGACACCTTTCTGCTTGCATCCGAAACCTGGAAACTGAAAGGACTTCCAGAAAACCCAACAGCCTGGTTGTATACCGTGGCGAAAAATAAAACAAAAGATTACCTTAAACGACATCAAAACTTCACAGAGAAAATCAGCGTTGACCTGAGAAAAAATCAGGCTGATTTTGAATCGCTGGAGGTAGATCTATCCCCTGAAAATATTTCGGATAGCCAGTTGCAGATGATTTTTGCAGTTTGTAACCCGGTCATTTCAACAGAAGCTCAAATTGGTTTGGCTTTGCGCATTTTATGTGGATTCGGGATCAATGAAATTGCAGATGCTTTTCTAACGAACAAAGAAACCATCAACAAACGGCTTTTTAGAGCAAAAGAAACACTCCGAAGGGAAAACATTCCGATCCGATTTCCTTCGGAACAGGAAATTCCCAGACGTTTGGAAACGGTTCTGACCACCTTGTATCTATTGTTTAACGAAGGATATTATTCTTCGAAC
>CBFGPJ010000211.1:0-5844 GCA_965650615.1 uncultured Fluviicola sp.
TTTATGTGGCACGAGCTAGCTGTAATTGACCGTGAATTCCACCGTTAGAGATTTATGGATAGAGAATCGGGTGGTATTCGGAATTTTGGATCGTTGGAATAAAAAAATCCCTTCCACAGCAGTGGAAAGGATTTCTCAAGACTTATAAGCTATTAATTCTTTGTAACGCGTTTAACAGAAACAGCACCGTTCGTTCCGTAAACTTTTACCAGGTACATTCCTGTATTTAATTCCGAAAGGTTCATTTCTGAAGAAGTATTGTTTACTGTTTGCTCCATAGCCAATTCACCGGATAACTGGTACACCTCAATTTTGGAGATTACCTCATCCGAATTGATATAGATCGTACCGTTTGTTGGGTTCGGGAACATCAACAAATTGATCAATTCGCTTTCTTCCAAACCAAGGTTTGCAGGTACACTTGTATAATACGCGGATTGAGAAGTAGATGATCCTGTAATGTCGGAAACATTTGCTAATTCGTGAGTAACTCCTGCTTTGTACCAGTTGTATGCGACAACGGATGAATTGATCGTTCCACCAGAATACGTATCCGTGTTTGTTTGAGTAGATTTGATACGAACCACATTCGTGAAAGTTCCTTCCGGGGTAATCAATGTTCCTGTACCAGAATACTCGCTTTGCGTGTTCGTTGTTCTGTTGAAAGCGAAACCACCTACTGTGAAGCTTGAAGCTGAAGCATCCGTGTAGTTGTAAGACGTATTCACAGGGAATTGCATGTAAGTTGCAGGATTTGAATAATTAAAAACGGTCCCGTTAGCATCAATACCTACCACTTCCATTTTAGTGCTTGAAATGTTGTAATAAATAACTCCCCCGTTTGACTGCGTTAATTTGATGTTTGCAGTTGGAAAAGCTCCACCCGAGTTGGTAGTTGTTGCTGCCGTAACCTGACTGTTATTGGTCATAGCAGACAAATCCCATGTTACACCTGTTCCGGAAGTTCCCGGACTTACGTAATCTGAAACGTACATCGTGAAATTGTCACCGGCTGTATAACCAATGTCTGTACGTGTTAAATTTTGAGCGAAAAGCGCATTACCGGAAAATAATAATGCCGCAACAATGTAGATTTTTTTCATCGATTTAGATAATTAAATTTCGACGAAGATACCTGTTTACATGAATTAGAGGTAAGGATTTTTGTTAAAAAGATAGAAAAGCTCATGCCGTATCGGGGCGTGCCTGTGCTTTCCGTTGAATGTCAAAATGGAAATTTTTAGCTTCCCACTTCGAAATTGAATAGTATAGTAATCCGCAATTACTTTCCGTATTTCCCTTTATACTTTTTGTACAGCTCTGTCTGGAAATTCGTTGTCGGAACAAACAGACCATTCACCAGCAACACCGAAGCCTGGTTGCTTTTCATTTCCAAGGCAGAGCCAACCGAAGCATATAATGTAGCTTGCTTCCCGATCTCGATACTTCCGTAGTTTTTGGAAATTCCCATGATCTCGCACGCACTCAGGGTGATCGAACGGATGGCTTCTTCTTCAGTTAGGCCATAAGACATGGCTGTTCCGGCAAGGAAAGGAAGATTCCGTGCATTCATGGCTTCCATATCTCCCTCATTCTGTAAACAGAATGGTACTCCGGCTTGTTGCAATAGGAATGGCAATTTGTACGGAAGGTCGAAAGGATCGTCATCGTGTTGCGGCAAGGAATGCAAACGTCCCAGCATCACCGGAACTTTTTTGATCTTCAGGCGGTCTGCCACCAGGTAGCTTTCGTATCCGCCAACGATAACCGGGAATTTGATTTCCAGTTCTGTGATGAGGTCCAGGATGTCATTGATTTGCTGTACTTCGTTTGCATGGAAGTAGAAACGCTTTTCACCGGTGAAACATTCGTTCATCGCACTGAATTGAAGCGGGGTATTTTTGTCCTTATTATTTGTGCTCGCTTTTGCATTGGTCAGATAGCCGATCAATTCGCGTTTTTGCTCTTCATAGGTCTCGTTAGGTTTTGCGACCGGATCGCCCCACTGACGATTGTAGGCAGAAGGCCATTCAATGTGAATCCCATCATCTGCTTTTACGGTTCCGTCTTCCCAGTTCCAGCAAGCGCTGGTCATCAAACTCGATTGACCGGAAATCCTTCCACCACGCGGAGTCGTTTGAATGATCAGAACCCCGTTCGTACGGACCGTTTCAATAACGGAAGATTCACAGTTGTAAGCGATCTGAGCACGTACATGCGGATTGAAGGTTCCCATTTCATGGAAGTCACGGGAAGCTCTTACAGCGTCGATTTCCGTTAATCCCAACGTGGAATTCGGGGCAACGAAACCCGGATACAAGTGCTGTCCGCTGATGTTGATCACCGTGTCCCAATCCGATTTGTTGTAGGTGTAAGCCAGGGTGTTCTTTACCAACGTGATCACTCCATTCTCAATTCCGACAGATCCGGTGGGAATCACTTGTCCGTTCCCGATATGCAGTGTTGCACCTTCGATCAGGATCTTATTGTATTTCTTTTGCCCGTAACTGCTGTTCACACTTAGTAACAGGACCAAAAAAGTATATTGAATTGTTCTCATGTTCAAAAGTTGAATGCTTAATGTTCGTTTGTTTCTAATGATGCTTCTTCACCAAGTGTGTTGCAATGGAAATGGCCTCTGCGTTTGCGGGAGAATGGTTTGGTTGGTTCTCCTTTCTTGCTTTCTTCCGACATCTTTGCAATAATCCGTGCGCGTTCTGCAGCAATTTCCTGCTGAATGATGAAATCCTTTTGTGCATCAAACAAGATCTCTCCGTCTACAACCGTATAAAGTGGTTTTGCAGTCACAGTTAAAGGATTGTTCGTCCAAAGAACCAAATCGGCATCTTTTCCAACCTGAACAGTTCCCATGCGGTCGTCCAGGTGTAATAATTTTGCAGGGTTCAAGGTCACCATTTTCCAGGCCTGGTCTTCCGTAGCTCCACCGTATTTGATCGTCTTCGCAGCTTCCTGGTTCAAACGTCTTCCCATTTCAGCATCATCCGAATTGATTGCAACCACCAATCCCATGTTCGTCATCAACGAAGCATTTTGCGGGATCGCATCCATTACTTCGAACTTGTAAGCCCACCAGTCGGAGAAAGTAGAAGCACCAACTCCATGTTCTTTCATCTTGTCGGCTACTTTGTATCCTTCCAGGATGTGCGTGAATGTATTTACTTTGAATCCAAAGGAATCAGCCACATGCATCAGCATATTGATCTCTGATTGCACATAACTGTGACAGGTAATTCTTCTTTCTCCTGAAACAATCTCGTATAAAGCTTCCAGTTCCAGGTCAACAGCCGGCGGAACGGCGTTTTTATCTTTGTGTTTCCCGGCGGTTGCACTTTTTGCCTGGTGGTAAGCCAAAGCTCTGGAAAATGCATCGATGTAAACCTGTTCTACACCCATACGTGTTTGCGGGAAACGGTTACTTACTCCCCAATTGGCTTGTTTCACGTTTTCTCCCAATGCAAATTTCACAAATTTCGGAGCGTTCTTAATAGGGTATTCATGTGGATAATGTCCCCATTTCAGTTTCACCAAAGCAGATTGTCCACCGATCGGGTTAGCGGAACCGTGCAGTAATTGCGCAGCGGTAACACCACCGGCCAATTGACGGTACACATCAATATCTTCAGCATTAATGGCATCTTCCATGCGGACTTCACAGGCTACAGCTTGGCCGCCTTCGTTCACGCCCCGTGTCAGTGCAATGTGCGAGTGCTCGTCAATAATTCCTGTTGTAAGGATCTTCCCGCGTGCATTGATCACAATAGCATCATTTGGTTTCATGTACGTTCCGGCACCTTTGTGAATGGCTTTGATTTTCCCGTTTTCAACGATTACAGTTCCTTCCTGGATAATTCCTTCATCGGTATTGGTCCAGATGGTAGCTTGTTCGAAAATGATCACCCCTTGTTTCGGTGGAGCGGTGAAACCAAAGGCACTGTTCGGGAAACGTGTTCCGGGAATAGTCAATGTGTCGGCTGTCCAGGCTTGCTTGTTTTCATCTTTGGCTTCGAATTTCTTGTTGCGCATCGCACTCCATTTGATCCATCTGCCTTTGTTGTTTGTTCCTTCTCCTTCGAAAATAAATACTCGCGGATTCACATCTCCTTTTAAGCTGAAGACTTGTTTTTCACCGTCAACCGGCATAATGAAATGGATTGCGATATCGTTGTTCACCAAAGAAAGTTTCGCATTGCTTACCAATGTATCCGATTTGTTCGCAAGTGTCAATGAATCCTGGACCGTACGTACCAATTTCACTTTTCCTTCCGGTTGATTCGGCGTTCCGGCAATTTCAAGCCAATATTTGATACCATCAATATTCAAGCTGTAGGTTCCGCGGATATCCGAAATTGGAGCACTTTGAAATACTTTCCGTTCTCCTTTTGAAAATACTTGGAGCACCTTTGCCTGGAAAAGGAAAGGGTTTTGATCGTATACCGTAAAGTTGGCCCATTTATCAATTTCAATGGTTCCCAATTCTTTCTGAACTCCCAGTAAAGTTGCCGGAGCCACGGTCAGTGAACGCAAAACGTCATTCACAGACCAGCCTGTTGCCAATGCCTGGTGAATGTGTTTCCAGAAATCAGCCGCCGTGGTATGTCCTGCTGCAGAAGTGATGAACGGAACTTTGTGTTTGTATAAGAATCCCGGATTCCGTGGGGCCATTTCCCACACTTTCAATTCACTGTAAGGAATTTCATGAGCCAGATACGGGTCTTTCAAGTCAAATGCTTCCGGGAAGTTGATCGGGATTACCAACTGAACTTTCAGGGTGTCCCAGGCATTTCCTAAAAATTGTTCCTGACCGGTCCCGATAACGGTAAAGTCCCGTTTGAATTCACGCATGAATGATTTGACACGGAACACATCCGCTTTGTCGTCCAGGGTAAAGAACGCCGGTTTTTTCAATTGAAGTGTTAAAGCATCCAGGCTGTAATTGGCATCTTTTCCATGTTCCGAATGCCATTGTGTATCGTAAAAGGCTTGTCTCAATAAGGCAATCGATCCGACCAATGAACTTGGATAATCCTGTTGTGAAGTTCCCTTTTTGAAAGAATAGAAAGAAGCTGCTTTACTTAAATAAGGCTGATTGTCAGTACTCGTTGTTCCCAATTGCATCAGTGAACCGTAACCTTGTGCCAATCCGTCGTTTCTATGGATCAATACGGAACCAAAACCCATTTTCTGGTATTCGGAAGTCATTTTCTCATCGGTTTTGTACCAGTCAATGGCATCAAATTCCGAACGGATCGCATGGTTCCAGTAGTAAGGCCCGATTTTATTTTCCGCTTTTTGGTCGGCTGGAATTCCCATGGTAGAGTTCACTTCGATAAAAGAAGGAACCACCACCGCATTGTTTCCATCGATCACCACCAGGTCTTTTGGAGTAGTGAGCAGGATTTTGTCGACGGCGGTAATCTTTCCGTCTCTGACAGTAATGGTACCGTTTTCAATGGTTTTATCGGGCGAGACCAGGATGGTCACATTTGTAAGGACAAATGAATTTTGATTGGGGGCTTTCACTCCGTTTTGAGGTTTTTCAGCTTGTGAAAAAACACTCAGCGGAAATAAGAGGGCAACAATATAGCGAATCATTTTTCGACGACTTCTGGTTTTAAGGGCTGAAAAATAGTGATTCTATGTGGAAATAAGTGATTCACTTCGACCAATGAGGTCATTTTTTCGGTAATTTTGCCAAAACTTACATTATTATGGGCGCATTGATACATGGACATTCAGGATTACGTTGGTTAGCTTTGGCTTTATTGCTTTTTGCTATCGTGAATGCAATCTTAAAGCTTAAGAGCGGAAAATACGAAAAAGGGG
>CBFGPJ010000212.1:0-5822 GCA_965650615.1 uncultured Fluviicola sp.
GAAGTGATCAATCGCGCACCGATACCTCCGTAAACTTCGAATATGGAATCCTTCCCAAACAGTCTTCTTCCATACCCCACGTTGTAACTTCTGTTCCAAACCATCTGGATTTGGGTCCCTTTGGTCAATTGACTGAGGTGAATTGGTACATTCAACGAACCGCTGATAACATGACCCATTGTATCTTCTGAAATACTGGCATTATTTGCGATCCGGGAAGTATCCGAACCATAAACAACAGTTAAAGAATCGAAAACAGAGGATAATTTACCGCGAAATAACAAATCTGACGTCTGGGAATTTATTTTCGAATACCAGCTATAGCTTTCACGGATATTGAAAGCAATTCCCCCGAATTTTTCTCCGTAATAAGAAAATCCAAACCAGTTATAATCAAAATTAATTGCAACTCCGGATTCAGCGTAATCACCTGCAGACTGCAGCTGTCTTTTGTAATCTACTTCATCGGCATTCTTATGCTGAGCAGCATTATACAAGGTAGCAGTCAGGTTTTGGAGTTTTTTGGAGTTCAATGAAGGTGACGAAACACCAAATGCAAATTCGGAAGTTCCGGTAGTAAATTTCTTTCCTGCATATCGTGGTCTCCAGCCCAGTGCTGAAGTATTAATTCCAAGGGTGTGATAATCCGTTACGAAAGGCGTAGCAACTCCTTTTCCTACTGTTGGAAAAGCAACTCCCTGCGTTTGAGAAAATGAAAATGAATACGTTAAAAGGAATAAAAGAAATAGTTTTAGTTTCATACTTGTAGTTTGTGGCCTAAAGAAACGAAAAAAAATATGAAATCCTTTTACACAAAACAAAAAGAGGAGTAAATTAAAATGAATTTACTCCTCTTTTTGCTAAACCATGCTAAAACTATAAAACCCAAAACTAACAACTATGAAAATTGTCGTTCTTGATACAAAGGTACTCCAGTTTATTGATATAACAACTTAATTCTGATTTTTTTTATTCAAATAAAGCTTCTATTCTTGAATTCTTGAAACGAGTATTTTACTAAATTTTAGTTAGATAGCGTGCTTTTACGGGAAGGTGAAATCATTATCGAGATCAAAAAAATCAAGCCATTGACACATACAATCAATGGAGAAATCGAAATGTTGATCCATTTTCCAAGGAACACTCCAATGACACAAGATACTATTCCTATGCATGCAGAGTATAAAAAAGTAAAGGCCAAAGTTCCGGAAAACTGCAATGCTGTTGCAGCAGGCAAAACCAATAACCCGACAACCAGGATCACTCCTACACTTTCAAAACTCAACACGGCATGAATGCTTAAAAGTAACATGAGTACCAATTGAAAAGTTTTGATAGGTATTCCGATAAAAGATCCGAATTGCGGATTGAATGCCCAAACCTTCCAGCCTTTAAACCCGACAATAATAACAATCAATAGCATAATTGTCAGTGGAAGTAATTGCAAAATCGCTCGTGTTCCATACAGATATTCTCCCACTATTACCTGATCCAAAATTGAGGTTTCCAGATCTCCATATAAAACACATTCCTGGTCCAGATCACTGTTCTTGCCGGCAAAAATGGCAATCATCAATACACCGATCGCAAAGAGGAAGGTAAATGTAAAGCCGATTGCCGCATCTTCCTGAATCCGCCACTTTTTTCTCAAAAAATCAATTAAAAAGGTGGTTAAAAAACCGGTAAGGGCAGCCCCGAAAAGCATCGGAACGGAATCCCGGGTGCCACTGAGTAAATAGGCCACTACAATTCCCGGTAAAACAGCATGAGAAATCGCGTCTCCAACCATCACCAGGCTTTTTGAAACGAGTAAAACCCCAAGCAAGGATGCAGGTATTGCAACTGAACAAGCGGTCAATATCATTAATAGATCGTTCATCCTATTTTTTCGTTTTAAATGGAACTCTTAAAAAAAGAGCAACTGAAATTGCACAAAGACTCAATACCATAATGATACAGGGACCGGTAGGAATATTTTTCCCTAGAATAGAGATATAGGAACCCAATAAAGAAGAAGCTGTTCCGAAAATCAATGACAAGGTAATCAACGTGCTTAATTTGTAAGTTAACATTCTTGCCGTCAACACCGGAATAATTAAAAGTGCGGACATGAGCACTACTCCAACAGCCTGAACTCCCATCGCTACAACCAAAATGGTCATTGAATTCAAAATGAAATCATTCCAGCGCAATGAAAAGCCTTTGCTTATCATAAACTCCTTGTTAAAAGCAAAACTGAACATAACACGATACCTGAAAAAGGTAACTGCAATAATCAGCACGGAAACAATTGAAAATAGGTACAGATCTTCGATGCTCAAAGCTGCGATTTTACCGAATAAGAAATCACTTAACCCTGCCTGGCCATCATCCGGTCTTCCCTGAATGTAGGATAACATAGCTAAACCAAAAGCGAAAAAGATGCTTAAAGTAGCAGCAATAATGGTATCCGATTTTAATTTGGTTCTTCTCTGGAGCCAGGATATTTGCTGTGTTGCGAGCCAACCGGCTACAAATGCTCCCGACATCAGGATCAATGTATTTCTTTGACCTGAAACCATGTACGCCAAAACAATTCCCGGCAGAATGGAATGTGAAATTGCATCACCGATCAATGATTTTTTCTGAAGGAATGTAAACGTTCCCACCAAAGCCGCTGAAATCCCTATAAGTGCAGTTCCGATAAATACTATCCAAATACTTAAATCCATTTATTTTCGATTCAATAAAAGTGTCATTCCATATGCCTTTTCGATGTTTTCAGATTTCAAAATCTCATCGATTGGCCCATTTGCGATCAGTTTTTTGTTCAAGAGTACCACATCGTCAAAATACTGGGCTACAACTGACAGATCGTGATGAACAATTACAACTGTTTTTCCGGAATCCCGCAATTTTTGAACGATAGACAAAATAGATTCCTGGGAAGCCATATCAATTCCCACAAACGGTTCATCCATCACAATTAATTCAGCCTCTTGTGCAAGCGCACGTGCAAGGAAAACCCGCTGCTGCTGCCCACCTGATAATTGCCCGATCTGACGATTGGAAAATTCGGATAATTGAACTTTTTTCAACGTTTCTTTCACAATTTCCTTGTCAGCCAGCGTTGTACGTGACCACCATTTTTTAGGACGAATTCGCCCCATTGCAACCACTTCCTCAACTGTTATCGGGAAATCCCAATCAATGGATTCTCTTTGTGGGACATAGGCAATCTTCGAACGATATTTTTCCAGGGAATCTCCAAAGAAACTCACCTCTCCTCTTTTCACAGGAATAATTCCTAAAATCCCCTTCAATAAAGTAGATTTTCCAGATCCGTTAGGACCAATGATCCCTGTGATTTTCCCTGCGTTTATTGACAAAGACACGTTATCCAAAGCCAATGTATCGCGATAGAAAACGGTTAAATTGTTTATTTCAACAGCCTTTTTCATTTCAATCCTTCTTTAATGGTATTCACATTGTGACTTAACATTCCAATGTATGTATCTGCACCACTTCCTTTTGAACCTAAAGCATCAGAAAAAAGGGTTCCTCCGATCTTTACATGATACCCTCGGCGTTCAACAGAACTTAAAACACTTTTCAATGCTTTCGGGCTCACCGAATTTTCGACAAAAATCGCCTTCACACGATGTTCAACAATGAAATCCACCAGGTCGACAACATCTCTTACTCCAGGTTCCTGGGAAGTTGAAACGCCTTGCAATGCTTTTACCCGGATATCAAATGTTCTACTGAAATAGTGAAATGCATCGTGGGATGTGATTAGAACCCGTTGTTCTTTGGGTACTTCACTCAACTTCTTTTTCAATTCTTTTGTCCTTTTCTGAACCTTTACAAGAAATTTGTAGAAGTTCTCACGGAACTCCAATTCATGCTCCGGGTATAGTTCAACTAACTTATCAACGATTCCGTTCATACTGTGCATCCAGGAATCGGTATCAAACCAAACATGCGGGTCCGGAGTAATTCCGTCGGTATAAAGTACTTTATCTTTCGGGAAGTCCAATTGAAAAGAAATCACTTCTTTTCTTTCCGATAATCGATTAAATAATTCAGCCATTTTACCTTCCAGATGGAACCCCGTATAAACAACCAGCCTTGCATCGTTCAACAGAACCACATCACTGGGTCTCGGGTTATAAGTATGTGGATCTACACCAGGACCCATCAAGGATTTAACTGTCAATTTATTCCCGACAACCTGCCGTACACAATCTGCACTTATTGAAGTCGAACAAACAATCAGATTTTCATTCTCTTTTGTCTGTTTAACCTTGCAGCTAAAGAATATGCAAACACAAATCAGGACGTAGGCAGTATTTTTCATAACGGTTTTATCGAAATTTGCTTAGCAATGGTTATTGAAAATTGCACCTGCCTTTCATCCATACTGACAATAATAGATCCGTCAAAACTTAATTTATCCAGAATATCGATCTGAGTTCCCAAATGCAATCCGATCTTATTCAGATACTGCAAAAATTCCGTTTGGTCGTCTTCTACCCCCATAACAATCGCTTTCATTCCAACAGCAGCCTCTGACAGAAGTATGCGATTTGAAACAGATTCAATTCTACCGTCTTTACCCGGAATTGGTTCCCCGTGCGGGTCAACTTTAGGAAAACCTAAAAATTCATCCAATCTGTCAGTCAATTCCGTAGAGTGAATATGTTCCAATTGTTCTGCAATTTCGTGAACTTCATCCCAGCCAAAGCTCAGCTTTTCCACCAGGAAAGTTTCCCAAAGCCGGTGTTTACGAATAATTGCCAAAGCATGGGATACACCTGCATTTGTTAATGTGCATCCCTGGTATTTCTGATATTCCAACAATTCCTTTTCACATAACTTCTTAAGCATATCTGTTACGGATGAAGCCTTCGTAAGCATTTTTTCCGCCAGGTCATTGGTAGAAATTGCTCCTTCGACATCCTGGCTGAGTGTAAAAATCGCCTTCAGATAGTTTTCTTCGCTTTGAGTTAAACGCAGCATACTGTTTTTTTACAAATATAAAACTTTTTTTAGACTAGTCTAAAAATTGAAATTAATTAAGTATTATCAAAGTGCTTAGCGTAGAGCATATTGAGAAAATAGTTGTACTTTTGCACCAAATTATTCAAATCAATTTAAGATGTCAGGCAACAGAACATTTACAATGTTAAAACCAGATGCGATCGAAAACGGTCACATGGGAAAAATTATTGATATGATTATCCAGGCTGGATTCTCTATCAAAGCAATGAAATTCACTCGTTTAACTGAAGAGCAAGCAAAGAAATTCTACGAAGTACATGCTGAACGCCCATTTTATGGTGAATTAGTTGAGTATATGACATCCGGACCTATTGTTGCTGCGATTTTAGAGAAAGACAATGCTGTTGCAGATTTCCGTGCATTGATCGGTGCAACAGATCCTGCTGAAGCTGCTGAAGGTACAATTCGTAAGTACTACGCAGAATCAAAAGGAAGAAATGCAGTTCATGGTTCTGATTCCGATGAAAATGCTGCTATTGAAGGAAAATTCCATTTTGCTGATTCAGAGATTTTTTAATTAATCTCTTACAAAATAAATAAAGGCCTTACTTTTAGTGAGGCTTTTTTTGTGGAACGAAATTCATAAGATGAGACAATTAGACATTTTCGGAAACGAAATCCACGAATACTTATTCGTTATTGAACCGGACGAGCAAACGACTGAAGCTTTGATTCACTTAAGAAAGCAACTTCACACATTCATCCCTCTATCCGATCAAATGTTGCAATCAAAACCACACATCAGTTTGTGCTATTTTGAAGCGAATGATTTCTCAGAT
>CBFGPJ010000213.1:0-5813 GCA_965650615.1 uncultured Fluviicola sp.
TCAACCAACTGGTCCTGGATATTGCGAATGTAGACAAAGAACCGGCATATGCGCTCATTTTCTCAGACGAACCGAAAACACGCTTTTATTCCGGAAGAGGCGATTTCCGTATTCCTGAAAAGGTAACATTCATTACTGTTCCTGAGTTTACGGAAAAAGACCTGGAAGCATTACTTGAGAGGAACTCAAACCTCGATGAGTTTTATTTGGCGGCTACTTCTTCCCTGCCCCCAACTTACCGCGCCATTATTCTTCAAAAGTACCCGCACATTATCTGGCAAAAGAATTATTTCTCGGCCTCCACGTTGTTTCTTTCAAAGGGAAATCCAAGTGAAAAGCCCATTGCGGATATTGCAAAGAACAAAAATGCATTCAATGGGTACAATCCCGGGAAATGGTACGATGATGGATATCACTTTGAGAAGGACGAAGAATGGGGTCCCGGCTACTCCAAAGAATTGAGTAAGCTTGTAAAAAGACCTTCGGACCTGGTTGATGTGGTGGTGAAATTGAAACTGTCGGATTTGAAACAGGAACCGCTATTGGTTTTGAACATTCAATCGAAAGATTCGGTTTTGATCTATAGAGACACACCCGCATCCAGGCATACGATCAATCTAAAGGACAGTACGGTAACTTTGGTCCAATCGATTAAATTCATCGACCTGAAATACCGGCAATTTGAAAATCCGACTCTGAATACCTTCATCTGGAACCGGGATAAAAAACCACTGAAGATTCTTTCATTCCAGGTGATTTACAGGAAGGATAATCCGTTGACTTATGGATTGTATGAACCGATTGTAGAATAATTACGAATTTCTTAATTCAAAATAATTCGGAATTAGGAATTAGGCATTCGTAATTAAGAAATGTATTTCTTCGCGAACTCCCACAAAACGATCCCGGCGCAAACCGAAACATTCAGACTGTGTTTTGTTCCGAATTGCGGGATCTCGATGATATAAGTGGAAGCATCAATAACGGATTGGTCCACCCCATCCACTTCATTTCCAAAAACCAGCGCAAATTTTTGATCGGTTAATGCTGAAATCTCATGCAGCAAAACTGTCTTTTCAGCTTGTTCAATACTGCAAACAGCCACTCCTTCCTGCTTCAATTCGGTCACCAGGTCGTTAATGTCTTTCCGGTATTCCCAATGAATGGTATCTGTAGCACCCAAAGCTGTTTTATGGATTTCGCGATGCGGTGGCTGTGCTGTAATTCCGCATAAATAGATCTTTTCAACATTAAAGGCATCTGCAGTGCGAAAAAACGAACCGATATTATTCAAACTCCGAATATCATTTAGAATGATAATCAACGGGAATTTCTCCTGATCTTTAAAGGTTTGCTCATCCACCCGGTCAAGCTCCCACAATTTTAATTTTCGGTTCATGTTGCAAAAATACCTATTTTAGTGTTTTAGAAAAATCACCAAATTGTTCGCTTATGAAAACCACAATCCTGATCCTGTTTACCGCTTTTTGCGCATCACTGCATGCTCAATGTCCGAGTGCAGGGCAAGACAGTTCAGCAACTTATTGTCCGAACGAATTTTTTGATGTGGCGGATTTAAGGTCCGATGATGCCGATACTAACGGTGTTTTTATCAATCCGTGGGGCGACACCATGACCAATACCGTTACTTCACTTGTATTCCCGGGACAATACAGTTTTTTCTATCACGTTACCGATACCAGCTGTCCGGTTGATACGGCTAAATATGTAATTACAATTCTTCCGAACTCTGCCTGCTCGTGGGGGCTTACAGAAAACACCCTTGAAAACAACAGGCTCATTCGGTCAAACCCTGTCAATGACGAATTGATACTGATTGATCCCGACTACGATTTGCTGGAAATCCATGAAACTTCGGGTCGCCTGGTATTGAGTTTTTCAACGGAAAAAAGCAGTTTGGATGTTTCACCCCTTCAAAGCGGAAATTACCTGCTGATTCATGAAAAGAATGGGATCAGGCAATTTCAGCGATTCATTAAAAATTAACTCTCTTCGAATGTTATCCTGATCCTATGAAAAGCACCTCAATCATCTTTATTATTGTGACAATGCTGGCAATCGCCGGTTGTACCATTGAAAAGCGCCTGTTCCAACCCGGCTACAGCATTGAATGGAAGAAGAAGATTCCGCAAAAGGATGCGAATGAAACCGCAAGTAAATTCTCTGACAGCAAAGAAAATGCTGATTCAATTGCTCACACTTCTTCTTCAAACTATGCACTTTTAGAGAAGAATAAGCCCCTGCCGCTATCAGGAGAAGAAAATAGTCCTGTGCCGGAACTTACAAAAAACAATTCTGAAGTTCCGACTAAAACACAGGAACCAATTATTTCCTACCGGAACGAAAGCCATGAAATTGATCCTGTCCTTTCTCAAAAGAAAGCCATCGATATAATAGAAGCCGAAGACAAAAAAGAATTTGAGCTTTTCGGGATTATGTCGTTCGGGCTTTATTTCAGTTCGCTGGCACTTGCTATTGCCGGCATTGTTCTTTTAACTTCTCCGTATTTCTTTGTAGCTGCCGGATTTATGATCCTCCTTTCTTTGATATTCGGGATTATTTCGGTTGATAAGTACCGCAGGGACAAAGCCAAATACCGCCGGAACTTCTTCGGTTATTTCGGGATGATCGCTTCGCTGGCAACCATCACATTTGTACTTGGTTTGGTAGCATTTGCCTGGGGACTGGATTCATTCTGATGTTCTTTTTCCTTATGTGGTTTCATTAAACAGGAAATCGCAGAATGTTGAAAACTATCAAACCCAAAAATGGCGTTCCTTGGTTCTTTGATAGTAAATTTGAAGCATTCCATAATTCATACCTGCGTGTCAAAAAAAGAAAAAGACCCGGCTGAAACGCCCTTAATGAAGCAATACAATGAGATTAAAGCAAAACATCCTCAGGCTTTATTACTTTTTCGTGTAGGCGATTTTTACGAAACATTTGGAGAAGATGCCGTTACCGCATCAAAAACCCTGGGAATTGTTTTAACCAAAAGAGGCGCAGGATCTCCGTCAGAAATTGAACTGGCCGGATTTCCGCATCATTCATTGGAATCATATCTTCCGAAACTGGTACGTGCAGGTCATCGCGTGGCCATTTGCGACCAATTGGAAGATCCGAAAATGACCAAAACGATCGTCAAACGTGGCGTAACCGAATTAGTCACTCCCGGGATTGCTTTCAGCGATAAGATCCTGGACGGTCATCACAATAACTTTTTGGGCGCGATTCACTTTGGTAAGGACATTCACGGAATCTCATTCCTGGACGTTACAACCGGTGAGTTCTTTACAGCCCAGGGAAATACCGAATACCTCAACAAATTGATCCAGGGCTTTGAGCCAAGCGAGATCATTTACCAGAAAAATAAACATTCCCTCTTCCAGGAATTATTCGGGACAAAATACTACACCTTCCGCTTAGACGATTGGGTTTTCACCTCCGATTTCGGGAAAGAAAAATTGACCGGTCATTTCCAGACCAATTCCATGAAAGGATTCGGGATCGATGACCTGGAGCAGGGAATTGTTGCTGCCGGTGCGATCCTGCATTACCTGGGAGAAACCCAGCACGACAAACTGGGGCACATTACCCAGATCCAACGGATCGAAGAAGAAAAATTTGTGTGGCTGGACCGTTTTACGATCCGGAACCTGGAATTGATCGCTCCGTTAAATGAAGGCGGAAAAACCTTGTTTGATGTGGTCAACGGAACAAAAACTCCGATGGGTGACCGTTTGCTCAAACGTTGGATCGTGATGCCTTTGAAACATCCTGAACAAATTAATTTACGTGTGGATGCTGTTGCGGACCTGACGGAAAAAAGCAGTCTGAGAGCAGAAATCGAACATGAGTTAAGTGAGATCGGTGACATGGAGCGCTTGATTTCCAAAGTGGCTGTTGGCCGGATCCACCCGAAAGAATTGCGGGTACTTTCACGAATCCTGGAACACATGACCCCATTGCGTGATGCCTGTTCACACAGCGAAAGCGACTTACTGAACCAACTTGCAAAACGCATTGAGCCCTGCGAAGAATTTATCCAATCGGTTGAAAAATTCCTGTTAAAAGATCCGGCTGTCATGCTTGGAAAAGGACCTGTGATCGCAAACGGCGTCCATTCCGAACTGGATGAATTACGTGCAATTTCAGAGAGCGGGAAGGATTATCTGGAAGCAATGCAGGAGCGCGAATCTGAAAAAACCGGAATTCCGAGCCTGAAAATTGCCTTCAATAATGTATTCGGATATTACCTGGAAGTTCGTAATACGCACAAAGACAAAGTTCCGGAAGAATGGATCCGCAAACAGACATTAGTAAGTGCTGAAAGATACATTACTCCCGAACTAAAAGAATACGAAACCAAGATCCTGGGAGCAGAAGATAAAATTGCTTCCATTGAGGCACAGCTGTATTTTGAACTGGTACAAAAACTCAGTGCATTTGTCAGGCAAATCCAACGAAATGCTTACCTCATTGCACAATTGGATTGCCTTACGGGGTTTGCCGAACTGGCAGTACGGAAAAATTATGCAAAACCAACTGTCAACGACAGCTTTGTTATAGATATTAAAAACGGGCGACATCCCGTCATTGAAGGTCAGTTAAAACCCGGGGAGGAATACGTACCGAATGACGTTTACCTCGACAAGGAAGAACAGCAGATCATTATGATCACCGGACCGAACATGTCGGGTAAAAGTGCTTTATTGCGCCAAACCGCTTTGATCGTCCTGATGGCCCAAATGGGAAGTTTTGTCCCGGCTGATGCCGCGATCCTGGGAATTGTTGATAAGGTATTTACACGCGTCGGGGCTTCGGATAACATTTCATCCGGTGAATCTACCTTCATGGTTGAAATGAACGAGACTTCCAGCATTCTGAACAATCTTTCGGACCGCAGCCTGATCCTGCTGGATGAGATCGGTCGCGGAACCAGTACCTATGACGGTATTTCCATTGCCTGGGCGATTGCAGAATACATTCACGAATTCCCGCAAGCCAAAGGAAAAACCTTGTTCGCAACCCACTACCATGAATTGAATGAAATGGCCGTTCAATTCCCGCGCATCCACAATTACAATGTAAGCGTGAAAGAAGTGGGGCAGAAAATCATCTTTTTACGCAAATTGGTAGAAGGCGGAAGCGAGCACAGCTTCGGGATCCACGTGGCAAAACTGGCCGGGATGCCGAATAAGGTTATTCAACGTGCCGAACTGATGCTGGAACAACTAGAGCTGAACCACCGGTCGAGTGAAGTTCAATCGGTGAAGGAAGTAGTTGTCCAGGCCGGTCAAACGTCCGATATGCAGTTGAGCTTCTTCCAGTTGAACGACCCGGTACTGGAGCAAATCCACGACCAGTTAATTTCAATCGACATCAATACATTGACACCTGTTGAGGCGCTGATGAAACTAAACGAAATCAAGAAGTTAACGGGAGGGTAATCTGATCCTCTTATTGATTCCTGTTATTTAAATCGAAAAAAAATAAAAAAAAGTGCCGCAAACCTTGCAAATTGAACAAATGAATTATTAGATTTGCAACCCGATTCCAAAAGAGGAACGGTCTATTGCCCCGACGAGCATGTCGGGATCAATTTAAAATTGAAAATAACGCGAGAGTAGCTCACCCCGACGGATAAATATCATCGGGATTTCGTAGACTCAAGTTGCTAACGAGCATTTTGGGGGAGTAAAAAAATTGAAATAATATGCGAGAGTAGCTCAGTTGGTAGAGCACGACCTTGCCAAGGTCGGGGTCGCGGGTTCGAATCCCGTCTCTCGCTC
>CBFGPJ010000214.1:0-5787 GCA_965650615.1 uncultured Fluviicola sp.
CGATCCAAAACAACAGATTGAAATCTTCCCATTTGTCTTCGGGAATAAAGCGGAATTGCAATAGACTTAAAATAAGTCCGGTACCTCCGAAAACATAAAAACCGATCCGGATGGCACTCGATATTCCAAAAGTATTCTGGGTGTAGAGTAGGATAGCACAGGCCATTCCGAGGATATAACAAATGTTGGAAATGGCTTTTAGTTGTTTCGCTATCATACTTTTTTATAATTCAGAAGTTTCGTAAAAGGTACAAATATCTTCGCAAAAAGCTTCCAGTCGGGTATGAGTTCCTTCCGAAAAAATCATTTTTTGACATTTTGGAAGACTTTCGGAAATTCTTCGGATGGCTTGAAGTATCAACGGATCTTTGCAAAGGGTTTCTGCATGATCGATAATCACCAAACTTAATTGATTGATATGGATCCCGTTTTGATTGTATAATTCTAATAATCTTTTTGGGTTCCCGATAATAATTTCAGCTCCTTCAAAAATGGCATTGCGTTGTTCGATGATTTTTCCTTTGTCGTCTGCAATTTCAATGGTAACATCTGTGCGTTTCATCAAATGATGAAAGGATTTCACCTTTTCCCGTGCACTTTCCCAGGAAGGAGTGAACCAAAGAACGCGTGGTGAGCCCTCGAGCATTTCCGGTGCTCTCATAAAAGAAATAAAATGAAGTCCATCAATTAATTCCTGGTCTATGGATGTGAAAACCAGTTGGTTTTTTCCCTGCTTGGACAGTTTGATTAATTTCTCCTGCTTTTCAGTATAACCATCACTACCCTGTTCTGTAAGCGTATTTTCCAGTCGATTGTTTAATTCTTCAAACTTCATACTGCAAAATAAGACAATTTATTTTGTTTTCGGGCGGCTTAGTGTGAAGACTCCTTCGTTTATTTTATAATCCCAACCGGTAAGGGTTTTAAATAATTGTACGTACCGCAGAAAGAGGATGGACCTTCTGTTGGATAATTGGTGGTTCTCCGAAACCGGAACGAATTCAATGCTTTGACAATAAGGTGTTTGTTCTATAAAGTCTAGTAGGATAGATACAACGGTTGCCATTACCCGGTAAACATCTCCGGTATTCATAGTTTGGTATTCATCTTGATCGTGGCTTTTGATACTCAGGTCTACAATGTAATTCATGATGTGGTTGTTCTTCTGAACAAACTGAACACTATATTCATCACCATGTGAATTGATGAAGTTGTATTCACGAATTCCTATGAATGCAGGTCTTTGAAAAGGATAGGGAGTAGCAAACGTAACACGCGGTTTCATAGAAGTGAAAGTAGTAATTTTCAGACTAATAACGTTACCATTCGGTATAAAAAAAGCCCTGACATTTATCGTCAGGGCTTTTTTATATATAAGTTGAATCTGTATTAATAAACAACTACTCGGTGAGTAGATTTTGCAGCTCCCTGAACAGCATTCAGGATGTAACATCCTTTTGCAACGTTCATAGGAATGTTTACTGTTTGAACTCCGGAAGAAGCAGGAACCTCAGTAGTAGAGATAATTGCACCTTTCAAATCCATAACAATTAGTTTCATTCCGCTTTCTGTGTTAGCAACTTCAACTGATAAATCAGATCCTGTAGCAACAGGATTTGGAGCAATTGAAATTGTTGACATTACTCCGTTATCTTCAATTCCTAATGTTCCTGAAACGTTGAAGTTATCGAAATAGAAGTTAGAAGAGAAGTCAGAAGCAATAAATTCAAATTTGAATTTTGTTTTGTTATCTGATGCTGTCGGAGTGTGTGTGAAGCTAACTGTTTTCCACTGAAGATCGTTGTTAGGAGTATAGTCCGTATTACCAACATATCCGGCAGTTACTAAAGCAGCACCTGTAAGGGATGTTTTTTGAATCCATGTTTTACCACAGTCTCTGGAGTAATAAACAACCAATTTCTCAGTAATATCTGTTGTAGCAGTTGCTTTTGTACCGTAAGCGTAATCAAACGAAATAGTAACATTTGAAGTGTTTCTCAAGTCAAGAGCCGGAGAGATCAAATAATCCTTAGAGTTTCCAAGACGGTCGTAGTAATACCAATCGTCAGTAAACATTTGAGCTCCGGAAACATCTTTAAAGTTATTCAATTTGAAACATGCTGAATTTGCTCTACCGCCTGAAGTAACACGATTGAAAGAAGCGTGATTGTTTTCAGGGTTATTAGTAATCCAGAAGTTTGCATTTTGGTTGAAATCTTCTACACGCGGTCCGGTATATTCAGCCCAATCTCCCTGGATATAAATCATGTGGTTGATTGTTTTTGTGTTTGAACCTGCTGCATTGGAAACAGTTAACGTTACATCATACCATCCCGGTGAAGCATAAGTTACAGTTGGGTCCTGAGTTGTTGAAGTTGAAGGTGTTCCACCAGGGAAGCTCCATGACCAGGAAGTGATTCCAGCTTTCCATGAAGCATCTTTGAATGCAATCGGATCATTTACACATGCTGACATTACGTTTGCATTCGGTCCGGTATTTCCTGAAGCACCGTTTGCGTCAACGTAAAAGTCTGCAAGTGGTGTACAGGTAACAGGTGTAGTTGTACTCGTTCCTGTTGCAACTAAGTTTTCAGCAGTATACAAGTTATTACGACCACTTGTTTCCTGATCTAACACGTTGTTCATGAAGCTTGCCTGACCGTTTGTAAACATAACAGAACAATAAGAATAGTCCATGAAGTTTTGAGCATTGTCAATTACATCGAACGGCCAGTAGTTTCCTGGTGTTGTTGGCTCCGGACATGAGTTAGCTGCAAGCTGACAGCTTGTCATACCGATACAGTTTGGTGTATCACCGATCCCGTCATCCTGCCCACAACTGGATGCAACCCCCGGATCATTGTCATTCCCCCAGGTATGTGCCAATCCTAAGTAGTGACCAATCTCGTGAGTCAAAGCTCTTGAGCGCCCCGGAGAACCTGTACCGATACTTCCTATATAATCATGAAGAATAATGATACCATCTCTGAAGAAACCGGTTCCTGTAACACCTGTTGGGTAATATGCATAACCTGCAACTCCTGCAGATCCGATTGTTTTAGTCAACCAAACATTTAAATATCTGTCTCTGTCCCATTGGTATAACTTGGAATAATCATCACCCTGGTTGGTGTTGTGATTGTAAATGTGCTCAATACCGTTTGTACAGTTTCCATAAGGATCTAATGTTGCCAGACGGAATTCAAGGTATGCATCCCCGATGATAGTATCAAATGGAGTTACAACAACATTCGTATCAGCATTTAATTTACGAAAATCCTCGTTAAGGATATTCATTTGGTTATAGATTTGCAAATCGCTTACGTTTTCCGCACCATATTCGTGTACAATATGGAAAACAATAGGAATAACACGTACTGTAGTAGATTTTCCGTTAATAATACGGTTTTCTTTATACCGGTTTAACAGTTTTTTGTAATCCTCCTCCAATCCTGGATTCTCGGCATACAATTTTTTCATTTGTGTATGACTTCCGCAACTGAAGTGTGTTTCCTGAGCAAATGATTTCCCAGTCGAAATCACACCAATTAAGGAAAATACACCCAAAAGTAATTTTTTGCGCATGTTTAACAATTTAATAGATTCAACATTGTTTTTATCAACTTAATTTACATTTCACGAAAAAATGTGAGTGTGCAAGCTGTTTCGAATTTGAGAGTTTTTTGGCTTTGTTACTTAATTAATATGCTTGTAATCAGTGATTTGAATATCGCCTTAAAGCATATAACTCCTAGTTTTCGTAGTTCACACCGGGTAAATATAATTCAATTATTTTTAACAAAGAGATTATATAACTGATCATTTAGTGAAGTGTGTTTGATGCTGATTAAACGGTATAGGCTTTTCTAATCGGCTCTAAATGAACTTTTTTGGTATGTTTCAATGTCAAGCAGAAAATCAATGTTTTCCTCGATTTTGTTCCCGATAACGATCACGTTTGCACCTGCATTTTTATAAATCTCTATTTGTTCCACAGAACGAATTCCGCCACCTACAATAATGGGTGTATCGATCTTCTTTCTGAGTTCATGGATCAATTGAGGAGGTACGGATTGAAGTGCTCCGCTTCCTGCATCGAAATAGGTCAGTTTTTGCCCCATTAGATAACCTGCTATTCCTGTTTTTAAAGAAATAGAACTGTTTTCTCTTGGAATCGGAGTTGTTTGACTGACATATGCAACCGAAGTCATTTTGCCACCATCAATCAAAATATAGGAAGTTGGGATCACTTCCAGGTTCATGTCGAGTACTTCTTCCGCACAGGATACATGGTGTCCGATCAGGAAGTCGGGATTTCTTCCGGAGATCAGGTTTAAGAATAAAAGTGCATCCGCCTGTTCGGACAGCTGGTTACTGGATCCGGGGAATAGAACGATTGGAATGTGAGAGTGCTTTTTTAAATTGGAAACAACAGATTCCACTTCTTTTCGAGTTACTGTGCTGCCCCCAACAAAGAAGAAATCGATCAGTGCAAACTCGGCTTTTCTCACAAGTTCCAGCAGGTGTTCTTCATTTTTGGTCTTTTCGGGATCAATTAATAACGCCAATTGCCCGGTTTTCGATTGAATCTTAGTCAGAATGTCCATGTAGTAGTTTTCCTTTACTCGAATTGAAAGTTATTAAAATATTCTGAAAGTTTTCAACATGCAGTTCATATTCGTAAATACCGTCCGTTTTCAGAATGGTGCCGTAGAACTTGTCAGATCTTTTGTAAACAAGGATATCCCTTTGGAAAAGAAGCTGGTTTCTGTCGGATAATTTATACAGGCATTCTTTGAGCGACCAAAGTACCGACATGTCTTTTTTGTTAGTCTGATCAAAGAATGCTTTCTCATTGTCAGTTATAAAACGTCGGGATGTTAAGACAGCTTTTTCGCGAATTTCCTCGATGTCAACTCCGATTAAATGTTCTGTACAGGTTGCGATAACAACATGTGAATTGCAATGAGAGATTGAAATGAATCCTACATTTTCAATTTCAGGTGCTCCTGTTGCATCATACGTGATATTTGCTTCACCGAAAAGGTGGTGCTTCAGGTATCTTGAAGCAGCGAATTCGATTTTCTTTTCAGGATGGTGAATGTTGCCGAGCCTTGATTTTTCAATATCATTCAAGGGCGATTGATAGGTTTCAAAAAGTGAAAAATCAATTTCCATTAAATAAATAGAAACAGCATTTAAATTAATAATCGAAATGTTGGACATAATGCAAATGTATGTCAGAATCCATGAAAACGGATCATTAATCGATTTAAAAATTAGTTACAAATCCTTAAAAACAAAGGCTTTCGCGGATTTGAAAAGTTAACAAAAAGTTAATGGTGATTAATTTGTTACAAAACAGAAAAGTTTTTTAGGAAATGTTAACAAATCGAAAATTACTATATTTACACGCTTTGTTACAATAAAAATGATGTAAAATTAAACTGTACTTATGTTACGTAAACTCAACTTGTTATTTGCAAGTATCTTGTTGACAGTGACTTACGGTTATTCCCAATCAGGTTTGGGAACGATTCGTGGTAGTGTTGTTGATAAGGACAGCAAGGAGGCTATATACGATTGTATCGTAGTCGTCAAGCAAAATGGAACAGTTAAGGGGAATACAACCACCGATACGGATGGTAAATTCCAGCTTAACTCGTTGGCACCAGGTTCCTACGACGTTGAGATCAGTAATCCGGGGGAAGGGTATCAGCCTACAGCAATCAAAGGGGTTGTTGTGAATGCTGACCGTATTACCTTCCTGGATAATACTGCTCTTGG
>CBFGPJ010000215.1:0-5785 GCA_965650615.1 uncultured Fluviicola sp.
ATACAGGGCAGTATGTCTGGAATCAAACGCTGGGATCAGAGAACGAGCTTTCTGCAAGAGCACTTTCCATCGATCCCGGCAACAATATTTTCGTGACAGGTTATTTTAAATGTGATCTTTCACAAATTCAAGACAGCACAGAAACCTTATTCAATTCGGTTGGATTTAAGGACCCTTATCTTTTAAAGGTTTCCAATGGCGGTTCGCGTACATACATCAAACAATTCGGCAGTAAACTGGATGACGAAGGAAAAGGTGTTGCTGTCAAACTGGTCGACAAACCCTTGCTTTGCGGAAGTTATACGGCCGATTTGAATTTTATTCCGGGAGCTGCGACACTGGGTTACGACAACTTTACCTTCAATCCTTATCTGGCATTGGAGCCCTATCATGTTTACCTCGTTGGTGATCAAAGCCGGAATTCCTTTTTAACGAACCAGGTCAATGGAACCTACGGTAACTACAATTATTACACGGTCCCAACTTCCGATTCACTTGCCGGTTACATCCATGCCGAAGAAGCTGCTCATTATGTTACTGTGACCGGTGACACCGTTCATTTTTGCACCAGCGCAAACCTATATTACCAAACACTGACTTTTCCGCATTTCGGGCCAAGCTACACCAACACCTGGTATGACGGAAGCCACACCGAAATAAACACCATTTCTGCAACCGGAACTTATTGGATCCAACACGAACGTGATGATGAATGTTACATGGACATGGACTCTATTTACGCCATTCAGGAACCGATTCCGAACCTTCCGTTATTAACGGATGATCATGGAATTAACGTAAACCAGCCCGGCCCGCAATACAACAACTACCATTTTTGTTATCCTGAAGGAGCGATCATTAATTTCAGCAACCTGGACCCGGGTTCCACGCTGACTACTATTGGAAACTCAGTTACCTTTAACGGCCCCGGGCCGCATACACTCGATCAGGAGTATCAATATTTCGTACAGGTTACGAATCAGTACTGTATAAACATCGGCAATTTTACTTTTGAGCAGGACCATGCTGCCCCACACGACAGTATTTCGCTTTCTATTGTTATGAACACTCCTGTTCCTACCGGAGATTCGATTTATATCTGCCAGGGAACGCCGGTTATGTTCCATGGAATAGACCTGATAACCAATCCGCTTGGGAATTTCTCTCCAATGGTTTCGCCGCCGATTGATACGGTGATCTGGGACGTGAATGGCGCTTCATTGATCAATTACGACACAGCAGCGACCATTTTCACTCCGTCATCAAGCGGTTGGTATACGATGACCATTAAAGTGATAAAAGGTTATGATAACTTATGCGGTTTGGATACAACTATTTATATCGCAACCAAACAATTTTATATCCAGGTCAATCCAAATCCTTCCTGGGGAACAACCATTACAGGGGGAAACCTGCTTTGTCCGAACGAATCGACTTTCCTGGTGGCCACTAATCCGAATCCGGAACTTTCCTGGTCGGGTTCCAATATTTTGTGGAGTAATAATGCCGACAGTATCGAAGTCAACGCCCCGGGTTGGTACAATTACACAGGGGTATTGGAAGATTCCCTGACAGGATGCAGTTCGTTCATCTCATTCAATCATTACGTAGGAGTGAAAGTTGCTCCGGATATTACATCCCCGGGAGACGCGGTAATTTGCCCGTTGGATTCGTTATTAATGACTGTCCCGAACATTTTTGTTTCCTACATGTGGTTTGGTCCGAACGGAGATACTTTATCAACGAGTTCCCAGTGTTATACCACCGAGATCGGAAGTTATGTCTGTAACGTTACGGATGCTGACGGTTGTGTTTTAACAACTCCTCCTTTTGAAGTGTTCGAATACTCTACTCCTTCTATTTCGGTTTCTCCAAGTTCAACCATTTGCAACAACGAAATGGTCGATATACAGATCAGTTATTCCGGGAATGCGATCTTTCAATGGAATAACGGATCAACAAGTGATCATATTACGACAAACACTCCTGGAATATACATCGTACAAATCACCCAATGCGGAATAACTGTTGCAGATACAGTTGAGATCATCAACGGTTCCTTCACTGCATCTATTTCAGTAAGCGATTCTGTCTTGTGTTTCGGTGATACAGCAGTATTTACGGGATCTTACCAGGCTGGAACTTATGAATGGACGAACGGAGAAATTACCGGAAACAGCTATAGTACGACTACTAGCGGAACTTATTCTGCATTGGTAACAAACAGTGTTGGCTGCACTGCACAAACAAATGCCATTTCCATTACCAACGTTCCGGGAAGTGCTCCGCCAAGCATTGCTTCCCAAACCATTTGTCCGGGCGATAATGTTACACTTACCAATTCAAGCACCCTTGTTTGGTATTCGTTAGACACAACACCTGTTTACACCGGAACAACCGTGATCCTGACCAATGTACAGCAAGACACCAGCTTCCTGATCTCGTATACTGCCCCTAACAGCATTTGCGGATTCAGTTATTCCCTGGTATCGGTCATTATTTCTACTCCGCCGGTTGCGGCAGAGATTCTGGGTGATTCAATATTGTGCATCAATGAAGATGGCGTATTCCATGTCAACACTACTGATAACGTGGAATGGTTCTCTAATGGAGTTTCTTTGGGATCGGCAAACCCGATTACGATTCCGTTTGCAACCCTGAATGCTAACCAGGTTTTCTCCGTTGAATTGTCCAATAACTGTTTCACAACCACACGTCTTGACAGTGTACGGATTATTTCTCCGGCTGTGCTGAATTTGGAAGATGATACATTAAACGTGTGTTACTTTGATTCCGAAACAGCACAACTAACTAATAGCAATCTCAGTTCAGTGGTTTGGACCGGAAGTTTCGGTACCATCACGAACGATGAATTAACGGTTTACGGAAACCTGACATATACACCGATTACCGTAACTGCTGTCGACGAACACGGCTGTCAAACGCAGAGTGCAACGCTGATCGTCAATACATCAGTCTACAACCTCTCTTCCACTCTCAACTTCCCTAATTTCTGTCCGGGAACGAGTGGAAATATCAGTGTGAATACCACTTCCGACAGTATTTCATGGATCACTCCATTCGGGAATTCAACGAACAATCCGCTTTCATTTACACTGAGCCAGCAAAATTCAGGCAATTTCTATATCAGAACATGGGATGATATGGGTTGTGTCTACATCGATACAATTTTAGTTCCGTTATCACCGGTTCCGAACCTGGACATTTTACCGGATACTGTTTTCTGTGCAAACGATGTATTCAACTTCCACTTCCCGAACGATGCCAATTCGTATTATTGGACCGGTTACGGCACCAGCACTTATATTCCGATTACCTTTAACCAGGTGTTGATCCTCAACGTTGTAACTCCGGACGGCTGTATCGGGTCGGATACTATGGAGCTGAACGTTGTAGACTGCGATAATGATCTGCCGAATATCATTACACCGAACGGTGACGGAATCAATGATTTCTTCATTATTGATGATGCCTATTCGCAATTAGGGAATTCAATCATCATTATTAATCGCTGGGGGAACCTCATGTTTGAGGCAAGCCCTTATCTGAATGATTGGAATGGTGAAGGAGCTTCTGACGGGGTGTATTTTTATGTGTATTATCCAAACGGAAGAAAAGAAGCTCCGGGTTATTCGAAACATGGCTTCATTCATGTTTACGGAAAAGATTAGAAGATGGCTGTTTCGTTAAAAGGCATGCGCAAAATCACTGTAAACGGTGAGGTTTTTCTTTGGAAGATCCGCAAGAAAATATCGCATGAAGAAAAACACAATGACCAATATCCGGTTCCGGTCCAACACATTTCTGGTGGTCAGGTACTCTTTGTTTTTGTGGGATTCACCCGAGCGAACCGCGGTTATTACAATGAATCACCGGAAAGTGTTACACCCGGAATGATCAAACCTTTGATAGAGGAAGCAATTGCTCTGGGCTGGAAATATGATGAACCCGGGAATACAATCAGTTTGGCTAATGGTGCTTTGGAAAAAGATACCCGGACTGTGAAATGGGGACAGACAGCATTGCCTCCTGATTGGATAATTTGACATGCAGCAAAAATTTTTCACCCCGCATGTCTGAATTAATCTACGCTGCTATATCTACCTGTTTTCTCAATCGTTTCACAACCAGCAGACAGATCATTGCGATACACAGCCAGATGGCATCTACCGAGAAAATTCCATACTCTCCGGTGTTCCAGGTTCTCCAAAACCAATTCCCGGAACTGACTCCGTTTACTATCGGAATGAATAAGCCCAAAACTCCTCCAACGAGCAAACAGAATTTATTGATGAACTCTTTGTTTCGTTTCCAGGCAAGCAGTATGCTCAACACCAACCATCCGAGGAAAAAACTGTAATTCAAAATCGCCTCACGCGATCCGGACAAAGACTCGGGCAGTAATTTCGAAACAATGAAACAGCTTGCCGTAATTGGAAGCATGGACAAACAAATAGCCAGGTAAATCGACCCGACGCGGGCATTATAGCGCTTTTTCCTATCCGTAATATTCTTTTTATTGCGGGCTTCCAGCCAAATCAATACTCCGGAAATGATCACGAAACATGTCATGAAAGCCATCAGAAAATAAATGACCTTTAGAAAATAGGTGCTGAATGTCCCGATTTCACCGAATTGTGCGTAATGCAGACGTCGCACGGAAGACCACACATCCTCGTAATATCCCATATTTCCGGGCGCACGGACTTCTATTGCTTTTCCTGTAGATGCGTTAAATGTCACAGAACCTTGTCCCAGAAAACGTTCCTTTATACTTTCAGAACCGCTGATTTCCACTTTCATGGTTTTGCTTCCGTAAAATTCCATGTGAAGCCGGTCCACTTTAAAATCCGGCCATTTCTGATTGGTTTCGGAAACCAGGTTATTGTAATTTATTGCGTAGGTCTGTTTCGTTCCAAGCGTATCGGCAGAAGAAGCTTCACGGATCACGTCATCATACATTTTTTCAATGTCGCCATCATACACCCACAAGCCATTGGAACTCGCTACCACGATACCCAATCCGAACATACACCCTGTCAACGCATAAATAAACTGGAATGGCAGACCAATTACTCCAAGCGCCGTATGTGCATCTGTCCAAACCGTTTTCAATTTCTGTTTCGGTCGGAAAACAAAGAAGTTTGATCTGATCTTATTCCAATGAACGAGGATTCCGGTCACAATAGCCAGAAAGAAGAACAACGCAACCAATCCTGAAATGTAATAGCCAATCCGGTCGAGCTGGTAATAGAAATGGAGCAAATACAACAATTCGCCAAAACTAAAAGAGCTTTGGTGACTCATAAAGTCGTAATTCTTCGGATTTACTTCGTATTCGTAACTGATTTTACCTAAGGAATCAGCTTTGGGATCAACCGATTCTGAAATATAGACCGATTGCTTATCTGAAGTTCCTTCAGAATACACGTAGACATTTCTTCCGTAAAGTGACGGCACATTCTTTTCGATTGAATCCATGATCCGGTTATAATCCACCTTTTCGGGTTGAAGTGAAGTCACATTCGCCTGCTTGTACGTCCCATTTTCCCACTCACCTATTTCCTGCCGGAATAAGGTAAATGCTCCTCCGAAAAAGATGATAAACAATCCTACGGTAATCGTAATTCCGCTGACAGTATGTAAATGAAAGAAGATGTTGTAATTTCTATTATTCATGGGAACAGGAAGAAGCAATCAATTTCGTCCGAAATAGATCAGTATGTAAAGAACAATTAAAACGATCATGTAATAAAGCCAGCAT
>CBFGPJ010000216.1:0-5775 GCA_965650615.1 uncultured Fluviicola sp.
CGAAAGGTAAGCGAGAACTAAATTATTTAAAATGCAAAGCTGTTAGGGAAGCTATCACATTCAGATCGGTAATAATTACGGCTTCAAACACTTTATTCTCGTTGGATTTAATAACCGATGGAAAAGGATTTCCTTCATAAATACCTGTAAACACGTCAATGTGATTTTTCTTGATTGCTCCACCGGTATCGCCAGCAAAGAAATAACCATCGTGGATTGCCTGTTTGCCATTTGGCAAACTGACCAATTGACCTTTTGCTTCGGGAATAAAAATCACTGTTCCATACGGAATGGTATTCGGATCTACTGCAATCGTCCGGAAGGGAACCAAACGGTAATTCTTTACACCATCTCCAAAACCTGCCGATTTGTTCCAAAGTGTCTTGCCCCAACTTTCCACTTTAAGTTTGCTTTTGCTGTACTTTTTACAAGCCCTGCAATCCACAAACATTTCTTCTCCGGTTCGTGCAAAATTGATCACGTTTATATTCCCCAATGAATCACGAACATAAGCAGTTCCTTCCAAAGAGGCATTGCAAAAGTCACACGTATCCGCATACAAGCCCGAAGACTCTCCGTTTGCGTATACTATGGGAATGTTGCCTGAAGATTGAAACTCGTGGATATAATATTGAGTAGCCCAAAGTACCAGAGAAGTCGTCTTGCTTTCCGGTTCCGGCAAATTGAAGTCATCGGATGAAACCTGTGCGTGAATTGATGAACCCGCAAAGATCAAAAGTCCGATTAAAATGAATTTCAAATGCATATTCCCTTTTTTAATAAAAACCACATTTACCCAATTGGTTACTATTTTAAACGCAGTGGTGACTGATTCTTTTATGACTTTATTTTCATTACTAAGAAACAACGCTTGCGCTAAGCTCTATTTTGTTGTCTTCTTTTTGTCTTTAAAAACGTTGTCGCTTAAGCCCGTATTGACTTTGTAATCACTTAAAGTAATGGTGATCGTTCCCTTGGAACGCGGTTTCGTTTTCTTTTTCTTATCCGAAGATGTTTTATTGATGTCAGCGGCCACACTTTTAGGCATTTTAAACTTCTTCACATCAATTTCGAATTTCAATTCACTGGGAAGTCCATAACTCAATTGCGATCCGTATTTGAAATCGGTTTTAACGGTCCCGTTGGTTTGAGTGGTTACCTGGGAACGAATAATGACCGAATTCTTTTGATCGACCCAAATCTTTGCCAGGACAATTTCTCCTGAAGCGGAATTCGGAATGATGTTGATCAATCGTGTATCAATATCCCTGATCTTGAGTGAATCTCCAAAAACAGCCGTGTATTTGGATTTCTCGGACAGAAATGTATTTAGTTCGGTGAATCCCTGCTTGGGTAAAATGGTAATTCCTTTCGATTCGATTTTGATCTTGTCTTTTTGCTTGAAGTAAATGGTGGCATTGGAAGGCATGATCCTGATCATCGGAATATCCGCATCGATGTGTGCATTCACAGTATAATCTTTTACTGTAGCCATTTTTGAAACGATCTTGTCAATGATCTTTTCCGCATCTTGGCTGAATGCTCCGAAAGTCAGGAACAAGAGACCTGCTAATAGTGCTTTTTTCATTACGATGTGATGTCTTTTCTATTAAACTTAAATAAGGTAATTCCTACAAGCAACACAATATGTGTAAGCAGGATAACAATTGAATTGAGAATATCATCAAACGGAACAGGATCTTCAAAGAAGCTGCGCCAGGATGCCATGTGTGTTGTAAACAAATACGGTTTAATGGAATCAAAGACGGTCACGTCCAAACTTCCGATAATGGTAAAAATAATGATGATTGCCATGGTTGCCACAATAGGCCCGATCGAGTTTTCAGCAAAGGCCGATAAACAAATCGAAAGTGTTGCAACCGTGAGCAAAGACAAATAAGCAACGCAGAAAGCCAATCCGAAACGCCACAAAATATCTGCTTCAGGCAAAATAACCAGTCCATCACTGTTCAGCACCATCAGATCACCCGTTCCGAAAACCAGGTGCGAAACCAATAGAGACAAGATCCCCAACCAAAGGGTAATTACCAGCGTGTAAATAGCACCGGCAATAAATTTGGAAAGCACTATCTGTGTGCGTGAAATCGGTTTACTCGCCAGCATGCGGATTGTTCCCATGGCAGCTTCACCGGAAATCAAATCTCCTGTTACCAATGCAATCAGCAACGGAATATGGACCACCAGCATTTGCAAAATGATAAATGCGATCAGGTTTCCATTTACCAATTTCCCGTTAAATGAAAGGGTTTGTTCGAAACTGGCCGTTACAAAAGAAACCATGGATTCGCCGTCTGCTTTCATCGCAAAAATGATCAGGCCGATCAACAGGGTTAAAGCTCCCAATCCCAGGTAACTTCGTGGCTTCGCCACGATTTTAATGAATTCGTTGTACGTGTTTTTGAAAAGCATCAGGACTGAATGGTTTTAATGAAATAATCTTCCAGTTTACGTTTCGGTTCAATTGCATGGATTGTAAATCCTGCCAGGACCAATTCTTTCGTCAAATCAGGGACCTTGTTTTTTGAAATCAGCACTTCCAGTTCTTTGGATGACGTTTGCGTGATTTCTGTCGAATGGAACTTTGACCGGATCAATTCCATAGCTGACTCCACGGCATCGATTTCAATTCGCACCACCGTTTCCTCGCTGTTCAGTAACTCTTCCACCGAGCCTTCTACCAGCGATTTCCCCTGATTGATGATCACCATCCGATTGGCAATTAATTCAATTTCGGACAATTGATGCGATGATAATAAGATCGTTTTATTCTGTTCGTTCTTCAACCGAAGGATCAGGTTGCGAATTTCAATAATTCCCTGCGGGTCCAAACCGGTTGTCGGTTCATCCAGGATAATCAGCTCCGGTTTATGCAACAAGGTTTGTGCAATTCCCAACCGCTGTTTCATTCCATGAGAGAAACCTTTCACTTTGTGTTTTGCACGATCGCCCAATCCCACAAAATCGAGCATTTCAAGAATCTCTTTTTTCGAAACGGCTGCCCCCGAAATACGTGCAAAAATCTCCAGGTTCTTTTGTGCGGACAGGTATTTGTAGAAATCCGGTTTTTCGATAATACTTCCAATATTCGCAAGGATTTCCGAACGGTTTTTCTGCAAAGACTTGTCAAATAATTCGATTGTTCCATTGTCAGGACTGATGAGAGACAATAAACAGCGGATCGTTGTACTTTTCCCGGCTCCATTCGGTCCCAAGAAACCGAAAACATCCCCTTTATGTACGGTAAAAGAAACGTTTTTGACTGCTTCGAAAGAACCGAATTTTTTGGATAAATTCCGGACCTTGATAATGGTTTGTTGTTCCATAACCTTAAAAACAGATTAGTCTGTCTTTCATTAGAAAAGACATTTAAAATTACGCATTATCCGAATTCGTCAGACCCAATTTTCTCCAAAAATCGGTGAACCGTATCCCGAAGGCGGTACAATGTATTTCGCCCTTTGTCTTTAAAAATCCCAGGCTGCTCTTTACGATTCCGGGGAAACCCTGCCCCGGCTTTTGAACTAAAAAACAAAAAAGCCGGCTTGAGAAATTCAAGCCGGCTTTTTTTTATGCAGCATACCTTTAAAAAAGATAATTACTTCGATATATAAATGGTTTCGCGTTTTAAACCACAAAGAAGATAGTATGTTCCAGCAGGCCACAATGCCGTTTCTATCAACTGAGTTCCACGGATAGTGCCCGAATACATTTCATTGCCTTGTGCATTGACCAATTGAAACGGTACAGCTTTTGGTGTCACCACTTCAAGAGTCAAGTAATTTGAGTTGAAATTATTGTGGATATTGATCGTCATGGATGAAGCCGAAGTTTCATTCACATCGGGAGCATTTTCCAATAATGCTGTTTCATCGACTAGTTTACATACAGGAATCGGCTCATATTTCTGAGAGAAAGCAAACATGCTGTTGATTACAACTACCGCTAAACTGATTGAAAATATAAAACGTGCCATACTCTTAATTTTTAATGAACCGTTTCAGCCTGGTAATGTGATATAGACAACAACTATACCAAGCAAAAAAAGTTACATTCCAAGTATGGCCTGTAAAAACTAAATCGTTTTCAAAACATCTGAAAACTATACAAAAAACACAGAAACTACCTGTATTTACTGGTTATCCGCATTTTAACATTTTTATACTTTTCCAAGGAATTTGGAGGTATTCCATTCAGAAGGGATCAAAAAAAACATTCAAAATGAAAATTGGTTTTTTCAATTTGAAAACAAATTATTCCAAACCGTTCTTCATAGCCCATTTCAATAGGATGTTCTTTTCTTTTGGCAAACCCAATTTTTCAATAATATTCGAACGGTGTCCTTCAATGGTCTTTTCAGACAAGAAAAGCATCTCTGCAATTTGCTTGCTTGTTTTTTGCTGCGCGATCAATTCAATGATCTTTCGCTCAGAAAAAGTCAATTTATCCAATTCACTGGTTCCTGTTTCCCGGACGCTTACCAGGTCATTCAGCAAAGAATCACTCACATACTGATTCCCTTTCGCTACCTCGGCAAGGCAATTTTTCAATTCAACCTGAGCATGTTCTTTCAGAATATAACCATACACCCCATATTCTTTCGATTTGTTGTAAATGGTCATCTCATTGTGCATGGTCAACAAAATAACTTTGGTTCTGAGCTTTAACTCCTGTACTTTCTTGGCAACGTCCAAGCCATCCAAAGCAGGCATGTTGATATCCAAAATAGCAATATCCGGAGTCCGGAGCTGAATCATGTTTAAGGCTGAAACGCCATTCGCACACGTTGCGATAACCTGGTATCCGTAAGATTCCACGAAACTTTGGGTTCCCTGGAGTGTAAACGGATGATCGTCAGCAATTACGATTGTCATGTTGTTTTCTTTAAGTCAATAGTGATTATAGTACCGTTTTTATCGGAGTGGATTTTTGCAAATCCGCCAATAGCTTTACTTCTTTCAATAATATTGTGCAAACCGAACGCATCTCTTTTGGAAAGTGTTTCACCGACATTGAATCCTTTTCCATTGTCTTTAATCTGGATCGTCAGATCTTCCTGGCTTTCGCGGATAATAATTTTTGCAGCCATGGCATCGGCATACTTGATAATATTGGAAAGTGCCTCCTGTATGATCCGGTAGACCTGCAATTCATCTGAAACAGACAAGGAACCACAATAAACAATATCGGAAGTAACCATTAGCTGATTGACTGATTGCGCGCGGTCCAGAAGCTGGTTGATACTTGCAGACAAGCCCACTTTCTCGAACATTACCGGATGCAGATTCCTGCTGATACTGCGAATGTCTTTAATGATCAGATCGATCTTCTCTCCTGACACAGCTTTATCTTCCAGTGAATGCTTCAGATTCAGCAGTTCATGGCTCACACTGTCGTGCAGGTCGCTCGCGATGCGTCTTCGCTCCTCCTCTGTTTTATCCAGTAAGCGTTTTGTATATTGCTTAGCACGTTTATTCTCCCGTTTGATCTTTTTCTGTTTCTGACGGGAAAAAACAATGAACACCACTAAAAGTAAGCCCATCAGAAGTGAAAACAATAATGCAATGGCTGTCTTCCCATTGGAGATCGTTTCTTTTTGCCCTGCGATTTGCTCTTCTTTTCGTTTGGTTTCATGCAGCTTATCCAACTCCATGGTCTTGGCTATGATCCGCTGATCACTGATCATATTTTCTGCTTGTTTCAGCTTTTCAGAATAAAAGTAAGCGCGCTTATAGTTTTTCTTCAAAACGGCATTCT